>JBBFMI010000012.1:0-17802 GCA_037478635.1 Candidatus Geothermincolales bacterium
TATCGAGGCCAGGGACCTTCCTGACGCGTGGTTCCAGTGCGTGTACAACATCTTCGAAAAGGGCAGGAAATACCGGGTGGATCGGGGAAGCTTTGCCGGCAGTTGGCGCCTGGAGTACGACTTCGTCGTGGTCAAGGTAAAGTACCCTGAGACCCGTCCCCTCATCCCCGATATACCTCCCGGCCTAAGCCTGCCGCCGCCCACTGACATGGACTACGTGAACGAATATCTCGAGAAACTGTGCTGCTCGGCCTCCCAGGCGGAGAACGAGGATTACACCTACGGCATGTATCTGGAGAACCAGATCCAGGAAGTCATAAGGATGTATCGGGAGGAGGGCTTCGGCACCAACCAGGCCTGCATGGCGGTATGCGACCCGCAATCCATATATCTGGATGACCCACCTTGCCTGAGGTTGATCGATACCCGAATCTATCCCGATGAAGGGAAGCTCCACTTCGTGGTGTATTTCCGTTCCTGGGATCTATGGGCCGGCTTTCCCACCAACCTGGCCGGCATCCAGCTCCTGAAAGAATACATGGCCGACGAGATAGGCGTGAAACCGGGAGAGACCCTCGCCTTATCCAAGGGCATGCACCTCTACGATTACGCGTGGGAGTTGGCAAAACTCAGGGCAGGTAAGAGTTGATGGGTTGGAGAGATTTACTTGAAAATGCCCGATTTCACTGGTGGTCAAACTTTTTAGAGGACGGTGTCCTCTCGATGAGTTTTTTAACACCGACTGTCATCTTCCCGGCAAGGAAAGGAGGTTGGAAAGGTTGACCCATCCCCTGGCGGAAAAGTGTAACCGTATCCTCGAGGAAGAAGCGCCCTCCTTTTACTCCGCCCTCTCCTCGCTGGGGAAGGAACTCTATTATCCCGCCGGGATCCTCACCCAGACCAGGGAAGCCAAGGAAAAGGCTCACCGCCTGAATGCCACCATCGGTATCGCCACGAGCGGTGGAGAACCCGTTTTCCTCCCCTGCGTGAAGGAACAACTGCCCAATCTTTCCCCACGAGAATGCTTCGACTACGCCCCTACCTGTGGCCTTCCTGCCCTCAGGGAAGCTTGGGAGTCCCATGTCCTGGAGGCAAATCCAACGCTAAGGGGCAAATCCTTTTCCAGGCCGATCGTCACCGCCGGCCTGACCCATGCCCTGGGCATATGCGCTGACCTCTTTTGCGACCCGGGTGACGCGGTACTCCTTCCCGACCCTATGTGGGGCAATTACCGCATGATATTCGGGACAAGGCGTAATGCGGATATCCTTGCCTACCGCCTCTTCGACGAGGAGTCCAAGCTGAACTTGAAAGGGCTTCGTTCCCTTTTAGAGGACTTGAGGAATAGGAAAAAGGCGATCCTCTTGCTCAACTTTCCCCATAACCCGACCGGCTATTCACCCACGGTGGACGAAGCCCACCGCCTCGCGGATATCCTGGTGGAAGTCGCCTCCTCGGGGCCACGCCTGGTGGTGATATGCGACGACGCGTATTTCGGGCTCTTTTACGAGGAAGACGTGTTCGGCCAGTCCATCTTCTCTCTCCTGTCCGACCGGTGCGAGAACCTCTTCGCCGTGAAGGTGGATGGGCCCACCAAGGAAGATTACGTCTGGGGATTCCGGGTGGGATTCCTGACCTTCTCCATCCCCGGGGCTAGCGATAGGTCCTACAAGGCCCTGGAAGACAAGGTGGGAGGGATAATCCGCGCCACGATCTCCACCGGAATCACCCCTTCCCAGTCCATACTGCTCAAGGCTTTCTCCTCCCCCAACTACCGAAGAGAAAAGGAGGGGCTGTTCCGCCTGATGAAAGAAAGATACCAGGTGGTCAAGGAAGTCCTGGAAAAGGGCGATTACGGCGACCGCTTCATCCCCTACCCTTTCAACTCAGGATACTTCCTCACGGTAAAACTTTCGGGAGGCGGGGCTGAGACCGTCCGCCAGCTGTTGTTGAACCGATTCGGCGTGGGATTGATATCCATAGGTGACGAGGATCTACGCATAGCATACTCGTGCCTCGAAACCGGGGAGATCAAGGAACTCTTTGATATACTTTATGTTGCCGCTGAGGAGGCAGCACGTTCAGGAGGATACGTGTATGACTGAGAATAAAAACGACAACAAGAGGAATACACGGTACAAGAACAAGATCTATATAATCGACGTCACGAACCGGGATGGCGTGCAGACTTCTCGCCTTGGCCTGGCAAAGCTACAGAAGACCATCATCAACCTCCTGCTCGACCAGATGGGGATCTGGCAGAGCGAATTCGGCTTCCCTACCACCCACCACGAGATCAACTACCTGCAGGCCAACCTCGAACTGGCCGAGATGGGGGTCATAGGTCACATGCGCCTGGAAGGCTGGCTTCGGGCGGTGGCCTCGGACGTGGAACAGGCCAGGGAGAACGTTCCCAAGCTCAAGTACGTGAACCTCTCCATCTCCACCTCTGAGCAGATGATCTACGGGAAGTGGCAGGGAAAACTCACCTTCAAAGACGTGGTGGAGAGGATGTGCGAAGCGGTCCACCGGGCAAGAGAGCTCGGCTTCGAGTCCATCGGGGTGAATGCCGAGGACGCATCTCGCACTTCCGATGATAACCTCATCGAGTTCGCCCTCGCGGCCAAAAAGGCGGGCGCGGAGCGAATCCGCTACTGCGATACTCTCGGATATAATGACCCGTTCACCATCTATGAACGCATAAAACTGCTGGCAGAGGAGACCCAGATGGGCATCGAGCTCCACTGCCACAACGACCTGGGGATGGCGGTTGCCTGCTCGGTGGCGGGAGCCAAGGGCGCCCTGGACGGAGGGGTGGACGCATATATCAACACCACCATAAACGGCCTGGGCGAGAGAGCAGGCAATGCTGACCTGGTCTCCACCATACTTGCCATCACCAAGTCCTCCCTCTTCGATGGGGAGGAGGTCTTGGACGACTCCATCAACCTCATGATGGCCTGGAAGACTGCCAAGTACGCATCCTATGCCTTCGGGGTCCCCATCCCCATCAACCAACCCGGCGTGGGCGAAAACGCCTTCGCCCACGAGTCCGGAATCCACGTGGACGGCGCCTTGAAAGACCGCCGCAACTACGAACTGTACGATTACGAGGAACTCGGCAGGGGCGAACCGGAGATCATCGAGACTGGCAGGAGTATAACGCTGGGCGAATACTCGGGCATCAAGGGCTTCCGCAACGTCTACGAAAAGCTAGAAGTAGAGTTCCAGTCTGAAGAGGAAGCCAGGGAGATACTGGAACTTGTACGTTACGCCAACGTTAGCACCCAAAAACCCCTGGTGGAGGACGAGTTGCTCTTCATAGCGCGCTACCCGGAGCAAGCAAGGAAGATACTGACCCTGGATCCATCCAAGGCCTTTACCCGTCGCTCGGTTTAGGAGGTGAAGATGGCGGAAGTTCCCGAACAGGTCCTCAGAAAACTGGCTCGTTACTATAATCTCTACAAACACGGGCGGGATTCGGACGAGATACCTCCATGGATCATCAATATCGGAAAGATGTCCAAAACCGACTTGGAACACGAGACCAGGGATACTATCAGGATCTGTAGGGAACTCAAGCGGAAGATCACGGACATCCAGTACGAGGGCGAAAAGATAATCCCGGTTAAGAGCCAGCGAGAGAAGATCCTGAACGAACTGCAGCGAGAGTGGACTTACATGAGCTATTACCTGTACACCCTTTTCCTTCACTCCGGGCTGAAGATCTCCGAGGACGAGTTCGACGATTTTCTGAGGGAAGAGACGGGAAGTCGGACATACATAACCAACCTCTCGTCATCCAGAGGTTAAAACGCGGTCCATGTCGCCAATATCCCGTTATCCCTTCATTCCATAGATATGAACGTGAAACATCCACATGTTCACTTATCCGACCCTTATGTTTTCCTTTATCTGACCGGGTATTCGGAAAGATCAAGCACCCCTCCTTCCCTGACCCTCGCGAGGTCGTCCCACGACTGACTCCTGGATATTCAGGCGGCATCTATTCTTGCCGAAAACAAGATTGCGGGAGGATGGGTTTCCCACTTGCATGGATCAGGATATGCCGCAATAGGAGGGTAACGAGATGGAGACCAAGGAACTGGCAGAGAAAGTCGCCCTTGCCATACTGGAAAGGGGCTTTATCACCGATCTGGATATCATGCTCGATTTCGGGGTGGACGAGTTCGAGGTAATAAAGGCCAAGAACTTGCTCACGAGGTATTACGGCATCGCCTGCGAGCGCTGGCACGAAAAGGACGGCGAAAAATTCATAGCCCTTTTTTTGCTACCGGAATACGCGGGCGAGGACGCCTCCCGGATCATCCACCGCGTCTTCCATGACCCGGACTTCAAGACCAAGAGGAGGAAGAGGGAAGAGCAGAGGAAAGAAAACCTGCGCCGGGAAGTCCGGGAGATACTCGATAGGCTGAGGGAGGAATGGCAGGAGGAATCGGAGCGGGCTTGACATTCGAACGGAAACCCAAACCTCAAACCGTCCTGTTAATGCTCACTTCTATATCAAAGAAAACGGACGATGACTTGCATCTTTCCCTTTTCTGTCTTCTTCCATTCAAAATCGCAGGGATAACCTCGAGCTAAAAACGATGCGGCGATTCCAGCCACCAGGGGATAGTTGAACGGGTTGTGGATCTCGGCCAAAATGCCGCCTTTCACCGGTTTCGTGCTCACCGGGTTTCCCATTCCCCTGTAGGCAAGGAAGAATATGTCCTTAACCCGTTCTTCCGGGCTTCTCTCTTTCCATTCCAAGCGCGGTATCAGCGAATCCACCTCTTTCTTGGTCTCCCTGGCCATGTATTCGTCGAACCATGAGCCTTCCCTGCGGCGCACCTCTTCGTAAGAGGCGTTCAACCCATCTACATCCACGAGGGTTACCTCTTCACCGTTGAAGGTGTCGGTTATCTTCCCCCCCTCTATATCCCACGAAAGGAAGCAAACCGGGTAAGGCACACCGCATCCGCCACACCTCTTGTACTTCAGATTGCCTGGCACGATCTCCTCCCCGGGGAACTCCAATACTCGTTCTCTCCATCCATTGTCTTTGGTTACACGAGCCACGAAATGTATCTCGTCCCCCTCCCGGATAACATCTACCCTCGCGTCTACTTCCTCGCAAGCCCTGATTGCGCCCATGATGTCGCCGGCCATCAGTATTTCGTTGTAACACCGCGTGCAAGAGAACACGTATTCCTCTTTCCGGGAGAACTTGGAAATTTCCCCGTCAGCCATCCCCAAAAGCCTGGCCTGATCACACAACACGCGGTACATGGGTTTCTTGGCCAACGGGTAAAGGGTGATCGCCTTTCTCCTCCATCCCACTATGGACCTCACGTACGCCTCGGCATCGCGGGCCTTCGCCTCTTTCAATATCTCTTTGTAAGCCTCCCCCACCCGTTCCCCGGCTTTACTTATCACCGCATCGAGGATCTTCCTCTCCACCACCATGAGGCGCACCCTGCCATCTCGGGTGGTGATCCTTCCGTTCTCGTCCCAAACGTGTTTCCGGGAAATGACCAACGGCACGCCGCATTCTGAGCAGACCCGTAGGAAATAGTTATAAGGGGATAGACCTCTTGCCCTTTTCAGGCTGAAACCGCCCATCGCTCCACCCGACGAGGTCATATCAACCTCCGTAACCTCGTTTATATCATTCAGCTGGCATGAAAATGGCCAGTATCCTATCCCGCCAAGTTCTTATTCGACAACCTCGGGCCAAAAATGAAGAGATCCGCATAAAAAGGAAGGGGGCTCCTCGCCCCCTTCCGCCATCCGCGACCGCGACCTGACCTGCAAGCCGCGGGAACCTACTTTAGCTGCTCCCTGGTGAATCCCAGTATTCTCCTAGCGGTGACGAGAAGCTGGATCTGGCCGGTCCCCTCGAAGATATCGTTTATCTTTGAATCCCTCATCCATTTCTCCAAGAGGTATTCCCGGGAATAGCCGAGGGGACCCATGAGCTCTACCGCTTTCTGGGTTATCCTGGTCACCGCCATGCCCGCCTTGGCCTTGGCCATGGAGGCCTGGAGGTCGTTACGCAACCCGTTGTCCAGCATCCAGACTGCCCTCCAGGTCAGGAGCCTGGCTGCCTTGAGATCCGCCTCCATCTGCATGATCTCCCTCTCCAGCACCGTCATGCGGTTGGGGTTGATGCCGTAGCGAATCTCCACGCCCTTTTCCTTGAGGGTTTCCTTGATGAAATCAAGAGCAGCCCTGCCGACCCCGATAGCCATCGCCGCCACCAAGGGCCTGGTGGCATCGAAGGTGGCCATCGCCTTCTTGAAGCCCTCGGTCTTGGTCTTGTCCACCACCTCGGGGCTTCCGAGGATATTGTCCTTGGGAATCCGGCAGTCCATGAAAGATATGGACACGGTATCCGAGCACCTGATACCCAGCTTGTCTTCGATCTTGGTGATCTGCATGCCGGGGGTTCCGTGCTCCACCACGAAAGGCTTTATGCCGGCCCGGCCAGCCTTACGGTCCACCGTCGCCCATACCACCACGAAACCCTTGGAATCCTCCAGGGCACTCTTGCCGGACGTGACGAAGATCTTCTCCCCGTTCAAGACCCACTCGTCGCCGTCCAGGACCGCCGTGGTCTTTATGTTGGCGGTGTCTGAACCGGCCTCGGGCTCGGTTATGGCCATGGCGCCCCACACCGGCTCATCCCCGGAGAAGCGGGAGAGGAACCTCTCTTTCTGTTCAGGCGTGCCACTGGCCTGCACCGCTGCTCCACCCAGGCCTGGACCGGGGAAGGAGAGGGCAATTCCCGCGTCGCCCCAGAAGATCTCCTCGATGGTGACCGCGCCAGCGAGGTTCGTTTCCCGGGGCTTCTTCTCCTTAGGCTCGCCCTCCTTCTCGGCCTTCTCCTCCTTGCCCGAGGTACCGAAGGCGCCCGCCATGCCGCCGCCCATGAACTTATGCACCATCTTGAAAAGGTCCCAGGGCTTTTCGTGCTCGTGTTCGTCGTAATAACGGGCTATAGGCCTTACCGCCTGCTCTGCGAACATATGGATCATGTTCTTGGTGGCCTTGATCCTCGGAGAAAGTTCGAAATCTATCATGGTCCCACCTCCTAAACCATGACCATTCCCTCAAAGGTGGCGAAGCCACGAGCGTTCCTGAACCACAGCTCCACCGGGTTGTCCCTGATATAACCGTGACCGCCCATGATCTGAACGCTCCGGTCGCCAACCATCATGGCCATGTCGGCGGCGTAGTTCTTTGCCAGGGCAGCCTCCTTAGCGAAATCCATACCCTTATCGCATCTCCAGGCCGCCTCCCAGACCAAGAGCCTGGTGGCGTCAACCTCGATGGCCATCTCAGCGATCATGAACGCGATAGCCTGACGGGATCCTATGGGCTCCCCGAAGGCGACCCTCTCCCTGGCGTAATCTCGGGAATGCTCCAATGCATGCCTTGACATCCCCACGGCCAGCGCAGCAAGTGCCAGGCGGGACCGGGAAAGCAGCCGGAGAAAATCGCTTCCATTCTCACCACCCAACCTTGCCGCCAAAGGGACTCGACAATCTTTGAAGGTAATGGGATAAGTGGCCAGGGCCTTTACCCCCATGTTCTTCTCGCGCTCGCCGATCTCCATGCCCTTGGTCCCCACCGGAACGACGAAGGCGTCCACTCCGGCGAAGCCCATGCCAGGATTGGTGGCAGCGAACACCAGGACGTGATCTGACTCCTTTGCCAGGGGAGCAAGGCATTTCCCACCGTTGATGACGAACTCATCCCCATCCCTCTCCGCCACCGTGCGGATAGCCGACGGACAAAAATCGTAATAAGGTTCCACGAGGGCGCACGAGGCAGGTTTGAATTCCTCTCCGCAGTACCTCGGGAGAAGATTCTTCTTCTGTTCTTCCGTGCCCTGGTCCAGGACGGAAAAAGCGAGCACGGTGGGGGAAAGTAGGTGCATTGCCATGGAGAGGTCTCCCCAGGCCAACTCCTCCAGGGCAATCACCATGTTGAGGGCGTTCAACCCCTCCCCGAAGCCCTCGTATTCCTCGGGGATACAGCCTCCCACCAGCCCCAGCTCCCATCCCCGGGATATGATCTCCTCGGGGATCTCGCCGCTCTCATCGGCATCCCGCATGGCGGGATACATGTGGTCTGCAGCGAAGGAGGAGCATGTCTCCTGGATCATCTTTTGCTCGTCGCTGAGCTCGAACGAAACCATACGACTTCCCTCCTCTCAAAACCTCTAAGCCGCCCGCCTTTACCTCGGCCTTCCACTACTCATCTTGCCAAAGCGATCTTCACCACGGTGGGAAGGTCAGCCCCATCAGGTGCCAATGCCCTTACGTGGTACTCCACCAACTCGTCCGCCAACTTATCAGGTCTCCACTTCTTGCCTTTCAAGAGATGTTCCAAGATGGCATTGGTAACGGATCCAATGATAGTACTGACCACGAAGCTCACGTCCACGTTCCGGATGAGCCCCCTTGCTTTCATCTCCTGGAATTCCTTTCCAAGGATCCGGGTAGCCTTGGCAGAGAGCTCGTCCACCCTCGAGGAGAAATCCTCATCCGAACCTATGGCCTCACGATACACGATGTGCGTGAGCTTCGGTCTCTCCATGTGATACCTGAGGACCTCCTCCAGGTTCATCCGCCACGTGGCGAGGATTCTGTGGTTGGTGCGAAAAGCTTCCATCAACCTCCGATGGTTCTCAATCAGGACCTTTTCATAACCCATGAAAAATTCCTCGATGAGTTCGAGGAAGACGTGGCTTTTTGACTCGAAATAGATGTAGAAAGTACCCCTTCCGATGCGGGCCCTGTTAACGATATCGCTGACGGAGGCATTCCGGTAACCTTTTTCCGCGAAGACCTCCGCAGCCACCGCGAGGAGGTGTTCTCGCCTCTGCTGGGAACTCATGCGCTTTTTTGGTACTGACATGTCATTACTATAAAACGTGTTTGGCCAGCCGTCAACCATTGTCGCTTGTTATTTCCCATCTATCTGGAAGGTTAGCCGTTCGGCCCGGGAGGGCTCCTTAAATCCCGCGGGCGAATTCCAGTGCAACACGGGCCACCCCCTTTCCTCCGCGATACGGCGCAGTTTCCTCTGAGGGTTGACCGCGACGGGATGACCTACTGTCTCCAAGAGCGGCAGATCTGCCACGCTGTCAGAATAAAAATAGCAATCTCTCAGATCGACCCCCCTGTCCCGGGCGTACCTTTCGGCCAGTTCCGCCTTCCCTTTGCCGTAAGGAAGCGGGAGGTGGAGCCTGTCAGTGAGGCGGCCATCTTCCACATCAGCCACCGCCGCGATCTTGTCGTCGGCACCCAGTTGAACCCTGACCTTTTCGCTTATGTACTCCCCGGCCGCAGTGGCTATGACCGTGAGATGCCCGTTGGCCTGATGCATCCGTATGGTCTCCGCGCCTTCCCGGAAAAGCCTGGGCATGATGCACTCCTCATAGGCCTCGTCCAGGAGGCGGAGTAGTTCTTCCAGGGGATACTTAGAGCACTCCCGGAAAGTCCATCGATACACCTCGTCCCGTGGGAGACGGTTCAGGCGATAAAGGATTGTGTACCTTAGGGCCCTCCCCAGGGCTCCAGGTCCCAGGAGCCCTTTTTTGAACATATAAATGACGATGAGGTTTCCATTGGCGCCGTCCAGAAGCGTATGGTCTAGATCGAAGAAAGCAATTGACCTTGGGTTTCCCATGTCCTTCATCCCTTCGAGACGAAATTCCCCGTTTCCGAGCTCGCTTTATCGCCGGTCAACATGAAAAACTATCTTCACCGCCCCATACTTTGCCTTGTTGAGGGCCACCATCAGCGCTTTTCTCCAATCCTCGAGTTTAAACCGGTGAGTGACCAGGCGGGATAAGTCGACCTTTCCTTCCCTCATGAACGAGATGGTCGCGGCAAACGCGTCGAAATCCGGTAAGGCTTCTTCATCGGGCTCACCCTTGTACCCATATACCCCCCGAACGGTCAATTCCTTGAGCCATACCGGGGTCCAGTCTACCCTTCCAACCTCGCCGATGCCGAGCAGGTTATACCAACCGCCCCCCCTTATCACACGGAGCGAGGAGTTGACCGTTTCTGTGTTGCCCACCGTATCGAAGACCCTGTCCACCCCTCCGGAGAGGATCGGCTGGGCCAAGAGAGGTTTGTGCAACTTCGCTCCCGTCAGTTCCGCTATCTTACGGTAAAAACCCTCGCCTCCAGGCTTTATCACCTCCTCCGCCCCGAACTCTCGGGCCAACCTGGCATTGAGGGGATTAGGCTCCACCGCAAGTACCCTAACGCCTGGGTGGAGGAGCTTGATGGCGGCCACGGTACAGAGACCCATTACTCCGCACCCGTAAACCAGGAGCGTTTCATCCTCCCTGATCCTGTTCCAAACCACCATGTGCAAAGCGACGGAGAAAGGTTCCACGAGCACTGCGTTCTCGTCGGTCACCTCGTCGGGAACCCCGTACAGCTGGCTCACATGGGCGACCCCCGCCTCGGATATAAAGCCAGGCGTGGCCCTATTTGAGCCCACGAACATGCCCGGCGGCAAGGATCCCCTCGTGAAGTTTTCACACAGGGCGTACCTCCCGGAAGCGCATGCCGGGCACGGGGGCTCGATCTTCCTTGGGATACAGCCCAGCATTGGCATCACCACCACCCTATCGCCCTCTCGAAAACCTGCTACCTCTTTGCCAACCTTCACGATTCGGGCACAAACCTCGTGCCCCAGGACGAAGGGGTATGAGGCGAAAGGTTGAAGCGTGAGGCTCTCCCGGCAGAGGACAATGCTCATGTCACTGCCGCACAGTCCGGAAAGTATCGGCCTGAGCTTGACCCAATCCTCCCCGGGAACCTCTGGCTCTGCGACCTCCCGCAGACCTACCGGTGCAAGGCCGCTCACTGTCACGCTGGGATTCGCCTTTGCCAGAAGGCCAGTCAATAGGTAGCGTGGGACGCTGTACTCGAAGGTTAGAGCTTTCATTCCGGGCACCTCCCTTCCCCGCGTCCAGGCTGAACATCGCAACCGTTCTTATCTGCCCAGGAATCTCGGTTCCCTTTTCTGGAGAAAAGCAGTCACGCCTTCAGCCACGTCTGCCGTGCTAACGGCGATGCCCTGATAAGAGGCCTCCAGCTCCAGCACGGTGATCAGGTCATTTTCGAAAGAGGAGTTTATCAACCGCTTGATCATCCCCAGTGAGCGTGTCGGGCCGGACGCCAGCCTTTTAGCCCATTCCATGGCCTTTTCCATCACATCGCCAGGGTTCACCACCTCGGTGACCATTCCCAGTTCCAATGCCTCTTCTGCTCCCACCGGCCTACCCGTGAACATGATCTCCTTGGCCCTGGTCAATCCCACGATCCGGGGAAGGAAAAAAGTGCCACCTGCATCTACCACCAGGCCCCGGCGGACGAAGATCTCCATGAAACGGGCCTCCTGGGAGGCCACGATTATGTCGCATGCCAGCGCCAGATTACACCCTGCCCCTGCCGCATCGCCGTTCACCGCGGCGATCACCGGTTTCTCCAACTCCACGATGGACCGGATCATGCTCGCATAGAGCTGGACCGAAAACCTCATGCCCACGGGTGTGGCCGCGTCATCCCTGCCGCCAGCGCCGGAAAGGTCGGCGCCGGAACAGAAAGCCCTACCTCGACCGGTTATCAATACGGCACGGACCGAATCGTCCCGGGAAGCATTGAAGAGTTCCCTGCCGATCGCCTCCAACATCGTGGGAGTAAGGGCGTTCAGTCTTTCCGGCCTGTTCAACTCAACTTTCAATACTGCGTCCTCCCTGCTGAACAAAACCTCTTCCATCCTTCCCCTCCCTCCTTATCCATGAGGTCTTACCCTGGCCATATCGTTAGACCTTAAACGCTGATCCCGAGCAAGCGCGGACCGGCGAGCTCGTCTATCGCCTCCCTGATCTCCTCGGCAACCCGCCTCATGAAATCCAGGCTCTGTCCGAGCGGGTCGTCAATGCTGAGCTCGTGGTCATAAAGGTGGAAATAGTGGAGAAGGAAGAGCCTGATCTGGTGGTTCACCTCCTCACCGGGCGGAGGATCCCAACCCTCGATTTTCCTTATCCTCTCGACAAGAAAACGCAACCTTTCGGACGAGGTCATGCCATCCAGGTTTTCCTCGTGCCGCAAACCACGGGTCACGAATTCTTTCAGGGTGAAGACCTTGCCGGCCGCTTCCTGATGCCGGACTACCAGCCTCTGGCTATTGTGCAGGGCCATGGCCAGGATAAGGTCAGCCTCATCCACCATTTCGCGGCTCAACCTTTTTGCCCGGTAGCCGGAGACGTCGAAGCCGTATTCTGACATCACCTGGATAACGCCTGGCTCGGGGGGTCTACCTTCTTGCGCCTCCAATCCAGCGGATTCCACTTCCCATCCAGACACTTTGCCGTTTTCAAGGACCCGCCTGAAGAATGCCTCGGCCATTACGCTACGGCATATATTCCCAGTGCAGACGAAGAGGATCTTGGGCATGATCTTTATTCCGCCATATTCTTTATCCCTGTTAGACCGGTTAAGCCGTCAAGGAGCACATCGAGATGGATCGCGCCGAGCTGGAATACCCAGCCCACCTTTACGAAAGGACGCGATCGGCTGTCTCGATATAGACGTCCAGGTCTCTGTCGCTGAAGGTCACGAAGTAAACCCTCTCTATCTCCGGATTGTCCTCCAGGAATTCCTTAACCGTGGTTATGGCTATGGGCGCCGCTTTCTCGATGGGGAATCCATAGGCGCCAGTGCTGATGGAGGGAAAGGCCACCGTTTTGAGCCCGTTCTCCACCGCCAGCCGAAGGCTGTTGCGATAACAATCGGCCAGAAGCCTCTCTTCATCCCGGTCCCCACCATGCCAGACCGGTCCGACCGTATGGATAACGTGCTTAGCGGGCAAACGATAACCCTTGGTGATCTTCGCCTGGCCTGTCTCGCAACCTCCAAGTTTCCTGCACTCCTCCTTGAGCTCTGGGCCCGCAGCCCTGTGGATGGCCCCATCAACCCCCCCTCCTCCAAGCAGGCTCTTGTTAGCGGCGTTGACTATTGCGTCTACCTGGAAGGTGGTGATATCTCCCTGGGTAACCACGATACGACCGTTCATGTACTCCTTCATGGCCAACCCTCCTGTTCGTCGGTCTTATCTTCTCGGAGAAACCCTTTAAACGTTAGATAAGATTACCACCCTGGCGTCTTCTCTTAACACCAGCGTCCCCAGACAACGATCTTCGTTGCGAGATCGTCCCCTTTCGAGGCACTACTTCGTATCCCGATGCCGTCCCTCCAACAATTCCCTGGCCTTTTCATATCCCTCTTTCACCGCCTCCAGCACCCGGCGGGGTTCCACCGCATCACCGACCCACACGGGCTCAAATCCCGCTTCCCGCACCAGGGGTTCCGCAGTGCGCTCAGGCCTGCTCCCGACCGCCCAGACCAGGCAGGCCACCTCGCGAGAAAGAATCTCGCCCCTTCTGTCCAGGATAACCTTCCCCTCTTTTACCCCGATGACTCTGCACCCGAGAAGAAGCTCCCCGCCATCGCGAAGCTTTCTGTGGAGGTAGTATCCATGGGAACTCAAGGGAAGAACTCCGGGCGTCTCTTTCTCCTCTGCCACGCATACCCTGAATCCCCTTTCCAGCAGAAAACAGGCAGTCTCCATGCCCACCAGCCCTGAACCTGCCACCATCACCCCTCCCGAGGGCAGTTCTTCCTTGCCCAGGAGCACGTCCACCGCCAATACGGTCTTCACCGACCCATCGCTCTCGATATCGGGCCAGATCGGCTTGGCGCCGGTGGCAAGGATCACTCCGTCCATGCCATCCAGGTCATCCACCGTAAGCTCCCTTCCCATGATTAGCTCCACCCGGGCCTGTTCTTCCAACCTGTCACGCATCCAGTCTCTCCAACCAAGATAGGGCTCCTTTCCCGGTGGAACAGCCGCCGCCTTGAGCTGGCCCCCGAGCTCGTTCTCCCTTTCGACCAATCTTACCTCCGCGCCCGCCGAGGCAAGGGTGTGGGCGGCCTGTAACCCCGCAGGACCTCCGCCCACCACCAGGAACCTTCCAGAAGATCGGCCCGGCTTTCCCCGGTATTCCTCCCCGCACTCCGGGTTCACCGTACAGGTAATGGGTTTCATCTCCAGGGCCAACCGCTCGATGCATCCCTGGTTACAGGACAGGCATGACCTTATTTCCTCCGCCTTTCCCTCCGCCGCCTTGGCCAGGAAATGGGGGTCTGCCAGGTGCTGCCGTCCGAAGGCCACCATGTCGGCTTTACCCTCTTCCAATACCCGGTCGGCCAGAAAGGGATCGTGGATCTTTCCCACCACGATGACGGGACGGTTCACCTTAGACCTCACGATGGCTGCCCTGTCCACGTTCCATCCCTCTCTGTGATGCATACCAGGACATACTGGGTTGCCTGGCGATTCCCCGACGCCGCACGAAACGTGGAAGGCATCTATGCCTGCCTCTTCGAGTAGGGGCAGAAGTCCGAGGATATAGTCGAGATGGTATCCATCCCTCACTTCTTCATCGGCGGAGAACCTGTATATCACGGGAAAGTCGGGTCCCACCGCCTCCCGAACCGCCTTCACTACCTCCACCGGGAAACGGAACCTTCCTTCTCCGCCGAACTCGTCTTCCCGCGCGTTGCACCTGGGAGATACGAACTGATGAAGGAGGTAGCCGTGGGCTCCGTGCAACTCCACGGCGTCGAAGCCTGCTTCCACGGCCCTGTGGGCGGCAGATGCATAGGCCTCCACCAGCTCCCATATCTCCTCTCGGGTCAGTTCCCTGGGGATCTCTCCCATGAGACGGCTGGGAACGGGCGATGGGGCCACGGGCGTCTGCCCCGTGAAGGAAGAGTGGGTCTCCCTTCCCGCATGGTGAAGTTGAAGGGCAACTGCGGCGCCCGCTTCCTTCACCTCCCTGGCCAACCTGGAAAGGCCTGGTAGGAAGGAGTCATCGTATACCCCTAGTTCGTTGGGAAAACCCTTACCTCCTGGGTGAACGGCACACACCTCGGTGATGATGAGGGCCGCCCCACCTTCAGCCCTGGCTCTCAGGTAGGCCACCAGACGGTCCGTCACCCGGCCACTGGAATCGGCATAACCCGTGCCCATGGCCGGCATGACCGCCCTGTTTTTCAGCCGGAGGTTTCCTACCCTTGTCTCCCGGAAGAGCTGGCGAAGAGCCCTTTCTTCCAAGGTTCCCTCCCCCACCTATCAGGCGAAGACCGAACGACCGCCGTCGATGAGGAAAACCTGGCCCGTCACGTAGCTCGAGGCATCGGATGCCAGATATATGGCCATCCCCACTATCTCCTTGGGTTCGGCGATCCTGCCCATGGGGATGGTCGCCAGGGCGGCCTTCAGTATAGCCTCGTTTCCCCACAGGGCCTGGCTGAAATGGGTCTTCACGAGACCCGGCGCTATCGCGTTCACTCGTACCCCTCTGGGGCCCCATTCCTGGGCGAATACCTTGGTGAGCATGTTCACCGCTGCCTTGGAGATGGAATACACCCCAAGCATCGGTGTGGGGGTGATGCCCGCCTCACTGGAAATGTTGATCACCGAGCCTGAACCCTTCTCGCAGAGGACCTTCCCCACCTCCTGGGTGAGGAAGAACATGCCCTTTACGTTTACGTCCATGATCTTGTCGTAGGCCGGCTCCTCGATCTCCGAGGTGGGGCCGAACACGGGATTGGTGGCGGCGTTGTTCACCAGGATGTCCACGGTCCCGTAATGTTCGAGGGTTCCCCGGACCAGGTTGCGGACTGCCTCCATGTCACCCATGTGGGTGGGTATTACCAGGGCATCTCCGCCCCTGCCCACGATCTCCTGTCTCACCTGCTCCAGTGCCTCCGCTTTGCGGCTTGCCAACACCACCTTGGCCCCCATCTCCGAGAAACCCTCGGCAATGGCCTGGCCGATGCCCCGGCTGGCACCGGTGATTATGGCTACCTTCCCCTCGAGAGAGAACATCTCCTTGTACATCCTCAGACCTCCTCCACGATCTCTACGCTTCTCACTGAGTCGCGATATCGCATCGCTTCCCTTTCCTCAACCTCACATCCAAAGATCTTTCCCTCTTTTGCTCATCCCCTTCGACGTGATCAACCTGCGAAAACTCACTTTTCCGAAAAAGCTTCGCCGCATGTGTCGAACTTCACGGCAAAATCGACTTCTTCCCGCTTTCACTCATCGTGATGATGGTGGTGGTCCGCATGATCTGACTGCAAGCGTTGAGCTTCTTCGATCATCCTTTCGAGTTCGGCAGCCGTCCGGGCCAGTGATTCTCTCACCGCCCGCGATCGGGAGGCCATCTCTTCCCACTTAAGGTGTCCCGATAGGTGTTCCAGTTCTTCGAATATCCTCTCTTCCTCCAAAATGCGCCTGAGGGCCTGTTTCAGGGCCACCTTCAATATCATGGCCGACCTATCATGGTGATGGCTCATGTGACCTCCTCGTTCTTCCTATCTCCCACTATACCTCGTCTCGTAGGGCCTCCGAGAATATGTCAGAGTTCGCGCAGAGGGATCCGGAGCTCGGTGGATTCCTTCCCCACCACGAGCCTGTACCCCTTTCCCAGGACGGGCATAAAGAAAGTCCGGTTCACCGCGGAAAAGGCTAGGCGAAAACGATGCCCAGGCTTCATCAGGTGATCCACGGCCACCATCTCCATGTCAATGGTGATCCTCCTTCCCGGCTCCACATTCCTCAAGGTCGCCGTGCCGTAGGTGATAAGCTCGGGCCTTCCCCCATCTGGTGGTACATCGTAAAGAAAGGCGTTGACCTGGGAATGCTTGTCCTGGGGCCTCAAGGTAACCCGGACCCTTGGCGCGCCCAATAACTCGAAATGACGGGGAGATGGCCTGGTCGTGAAGGACACGAACCCCTTCCCCCTTTCTTCCCGTGGGCCCAGGACCTTGCCGCCCCAGGCCTGTGGCCTGATGATCGGGGGACCAGAATCCACGGGACATAGTGGATGAGGGATTATTTCCATCTCCCTCTCGTCCGGCGGGATTAAAGAACTGAGGCGTAGCTTCCCGTCCACTATCCCAGGATAGACCAAGTGTTCCTCGACTCCCGGTGGTGGCCATCCCTCCTCGGGTTCCACCGCCCTTTTCCATGGGCGGTATATCCAAACCCTTGGCCTGTCCGCAATGCCGTTATCGACGCCCTTCAACCAGTAGTCGAACCATCGCTTGACAAGATCCCATATCTCCTTGCCCGCCCAGCGGGGTCCAGGCAGGGTATCGGAGGCATGGAAACCGTTGCCCACGTAGAGCATCTTCTGAGAGGGCAGGGAGGCATAGAAATCCAGTAGCTGATTCGGCTCGAACAGATCGTCGTTCCAGGCTGCCACCACGAAGCATGGAGTGCGGTATGAGCCCGCCCGTCTGCCCACCGACCTTCTCCGGGCATCATCCGGGAAAGATGACTTGTCCTCGGTTCCCCGGAGCAGGTGATAAACCCAGCGATAGAGAATATTCCGGGGATCCAGGCGGGTAGCCCAAGTGGCAGTCACGATCAAAAATGCTCCCCAGAACAACTTCAGGGAACCGTTCGGCGCCAAGCTCCATGCCAGGTCGGTCCACCCGTTCATGGGAGCAACCGCCTTGATCCTCTCATCGAGCTTTCCCACCAGGAAGGAATGGCCACCCCCGTATGAAATGCCAGTCACTCCTATGGCGTCTTTTTTTACCGGCAGGCCGCTCTTCTCCGTTAACCAATCGATGGCCTCTAAAAGATCGGCGATCTCGTGATCGGGATCGGCGCACTGGACCCTTC
>JBBFMI010000013.1:0-16863 GCA_037478635.1 Candidatus Geothermincolales bacterium
ACCAGACTTGCCTTTGCGGCCGCCACATTCGGGCTTTCTCTGATGATCTTTACAACTTCATCGATATTGTCGAGGGCAATGAGCAGTCCCTGCAGGATATGATCCCTTTCCTCAGCCTTGTTGAGGTCATATTTTGTGCGGCGTGTCACGACATTCTGCGCCGGAACCTGGATGCGCTTCTGGGGCGCAGGGATGAGGGCCGACTTGGATGACAAGTGGGGCTTTGAGCCTGTTTTTACCTCGTTCGAGTCGCTCGATGCGTTTTGACGCGCAGGGTCGATGGCAGGTCCGGCGTCGACGGCGATCCTGGCTGCGAGCGGAGATGACGGTCGGAGTCAAGCGGACAAAGTGATATGCGCTGCCTTGACGGCTGCGCGCAGGCATCGGGAGGACCGATTATGGTTTCCGCAGGAATTACCCTGTTAAAATAGCGCCATGAGGTTAGAGGAGATAAAAGATTGGACGGAGGATAACGCCAAGGCCATTGCCGATGCCCTCACCCTGGGCAGGTTTGTATGCGTTTTTTTGATACTGGCCTGCGCTCTCACCACTTCCAAATACCTGCTTCCCTGGGTGATCGCCCTGATCTTGGTAGGATGGACCACCGACATCCTGGATGGCAGGATGGCAAGGTTGGACAAGAGCGGGGCCCACAGCTGGGTGGGAGACCACGATTTCGCCGTGGACATGGCCCTCATATATTCTGGGCTCGTTTATCTGGTTGCCGCCGGTTTTCTGCCCTTCTGGCCATTCTTCGCCTACGGCATCTACGCGCTCCTTTCCGCCCTCGTCTGGACCAAGAAGTCGGTGATGATGGCCATGGCCGCGCCCATGGCCGCGGCCCCCATTGTGGTGGCCTTCGTCCACCGGCCGGCCTGGGGGTGGATCTTCCTGGGCTGGATAGCGTTGGCGCTTTCCCTCAACTGGAGACGTTTCACGGGAGTGGTCGGCGGTTTCATAAGCGACATGGAGGATCGTCACGGGGAGGAAGATGGATTTTCCCACTGAGAAGGAAGGGATCGTTGAAGGGGGTCCTTCAAGAGGCGGCGCCACCGCGGACGAGGTCTACAGGAAACAGGTGGAGGCCCTGGCGGAGGTCAGCCGGGCGATCGTCTCCGACCTTTATCTCGAGGATATCCTCAAGCTCATCGTGATGGTGACGGCGGAGGTGATGGGCTCCAAGATCGTCTCCATCATGCTTCTTGACGAGAAGACCGGCATGCTTCAGACCAAGGCCACTCAGGCGGTAAGCGAGGCCTATCTCAATAAACCCCCCCTTCCGTTGGGGAAGGGTATAGCCGGGTTGGCGGCCAAGGAGAACCGCCCCATCCAGGTGCTAGACGTCCGCAAGGATCCTCGCTATTACAACCGGGAGATCGCGGAACGAGAGAACCTCTGCTCGCTGTTGAGCGTTCCCATGAACGTTAAGGGGAAGGTGATCGGCGTCTTGAGCTGTTATACCACCTCGCCCCATGTCTTCACCGATCACGAGATAAACCTGCTGACCGCGCTGGCCAACCAGGCAGCGGTGGCCATCGAGAACGCCCAGCTCATGGTGAGGTCCCGCATAATTCAGGAAGAGCTTGAGACCCGCAAACTGGTGGAGCGGGCCAAGGATATCCTGTCGCGTAACCTCGGCATCGACGGGGAGAAGGCCTACCGGTTGATCCAGAAGCGTTCCATGGACACCAGGAAAAGCATGAGGCAGATAGCGGAGGCCATCATCCTCGCTGACCTGGGAGAGGACTGGTCGCCATAGGGGTACTTTTCACGGGGCGATTGTCGGAGTTTGCTGGATGGTACGTCTCGGGGCTCGGTGCCTCAAGGAAGTTCAACGCCACCCATCGGCCCGGTTGACAGGGAGGAACAATATGTTAGCATTTTAGAGATTTGACGGGGTACAATGGCGTACCTGGAGACGACGACGTCTGACGCTGGTCAGGCGTCTTATTTTTCAATGGCCTTCCGGTCGCAAGTTCAGAAAGAGAAAGGAGGATGAGTGGGATGAGTTACAGCAAACCCAATTCCAGCGCGGCGACCAACACCAGGTTGCGCACGGGCTCGGATTACTGCCCCTTCAGCGGCATGTGCGTTACCTGCGTGGAGGGGTGCACTGGCCTGTGCGAGATAGGGAAGTCCGCTTACCGCGCGGCGGAGGTACTGTATCCCCAGCCCTTCGGCGGCAGCACTTCCGCATCCCAGAAGGACTACCCGGTGGACTTCTCGCACCTGAACATCCTGGGGACCGCGGTGGGCGCTTACGGCATCGAGCCGGATCCCGACAAGGCCACCTTCCCGAACGTAAACCTGGAGACGGCCATCGGGAGGGACAAGGGCATCAAGCTTCGCCTCCCCTTCGTCATACCGGGACTTGGCTCCACGGATGTGGCAAAGAACAACTGGGAAGGGTTGGCCATCGGCTCGGCCATCTCCGGCACCATCCTCACCATCGGCGAGAACATCTGCGGCATGGACGTTAACGCCGAGATAGTGAACGGGCGAGTGGTGCGTTCGCCCGACATGGAAAGAAGGGTGAGGCTGTTCCAGGACTGGTACGAGGGTTACGGCGCCATTGTGGTGCAGGCCAACGTCGAGGACACGAGGCTCGGTGTCCTGGAGTACGTCATAGATAAGCTCGGGGTCCAGGTGGTGGAGCTCAAGTGGGGCCAGGGCGCCAAGGACATAGGCGGTGAGGTCAAGATCCGTGACCTCGAGAAGGCCCGGATGCTCAAGGATCGTGGGTACATAGTGCTCCCGGATCCTTACGATCCCCTGGTGGCGGACAATTTCTACAAGACCTACAAAGAGTTCGAGCGGCATTCCCGCATCGGCTTCGTGGACGAGGAGAGCTTCGTGAAGAGGGTCGAGGAACTGAGGAGCGCGGGCGCGAAGTACGTTTTCCTGAAGACGGGAGCTTATCGTCCGGCAGACCTAGCCCGCGCCATAAAGTACTCTTCCCTCGCCAAGATCGACCTGTTGACCGTGGACGGCGCCGGTGGCGGGACCGGTATGAGCCCCTGGAGGATGATGAACGAGTGGGGCATCCCCACCCTGCACCTCGCGGCCATGACCTACGAGTATGCGAAGAGGCTGGACGAGAAGGGCGAGTACGTTCCCGACATAGCCATCGCCGGCGGGATCACGCTGGAGGATCACATCGTCAAGGCCCTGGCCATGGGTGCTCCGTACTTCAAGCTGGTGGGCATGGCCCGTTCCCCCATCGCCGCCGCCATGGTCGGTAAGACGATCGGCAACCTGATAAAGGAGGAGAACCTCCCCAAGTCGATCGAGGCATACGGCAGGAGCGTGGAGGAGATCTTCGTGGTGGCGCCGGAACTACAGGCCAGGTTCGGCGAAAGGTACAAGGATATCCCCACTAGCGCCATGGGCGTCTATTCCTATTACAAGAGGTTGGCGCAGGGAATAAGGCAGCTGATGTGCGGGGCGAGGAAATTCTCTCTGGAATATCTTTCCAGGGATGACCTCGTGTCCCTCACCAAGGAGGCGGCGGAGATAACCGGCATTCCCTACGTGATGGACCTCGACGCTGAGGAAGTGGATAGGATCCTGGGTTGATAGGACCATTATCGGGAGGGGGCGAATGCCCCCTCCTTTTTTTATTTCTTTTCTCGCGAGTCGCTAACGAGCCGACGGGATATAACCCGGGAACGGGGTGTTGATAATGAGCTTTTCCTCGGAAACGTGTAGGCGGGTAGTTAGTGTTGTCGATCACCTGCCCTGCGGGGTTTCCCGGGGCGTGGATCATCTCGAGGGTCGCATGGGTAATCTGGCCCTTTCCAAGGCCCTGTATAGCCATTGACGGGGATCAATTGTAATCGGCGGGTTTTCCTTTGACACCGCGTCCGATTTCCCTATAATTAGTCGAAGACCTGGAGGGCTCGAGATGGACGGAGGAAAGGCGATCATACTCCTCGAGGATGGAAAATTCTTCACGGGAAGGCCTTTCGGGGCAAGGGGCGTGAGGACGGGGGAGATCGTTTTCAACACCAGCATGACGGGTTACCAGGAGATCCTCACCGACCCCTCCTACAAGGGCCAGATCGTGACCATGACCTATCCCCTCATCGGCAACTACGGCGTCAACGCCGAGGACGAGGAGTCCGGTGGCCCCCAGGTGGAGGGTTTCGTGGTCAAGGAATGTTGCAGAAAACCCTCCAACTGGCGTGCCACTCACACCCTCGACGAGTACCTGAGGGAGCACGGCGTCGTGGGCGTCGAGGACGTGGACACCAGGGCGGTGACCAGGCACATCCGTTCTGCCGGCGCCATGAAGTGCGTTATCTGCAACGAGGACGCCGAGCTTCGGGAACTAAAAGAAATACTGGAAAGAGCGCCAGGTATAGTGGGGAGGGACCTGGTCAGGGAGGTGACCTGCCCTGAACCGTACAGGTGGGAGCCGGAGCCCCTCCCCCCAATGGGGAGGGGCGTTTTTCCAAGGGTCGAGAAGGTCGACCCTCCCCTGCGGGTGGTGGCCTACGACTGCGGGATGAAGAAGAACATCCTCCGCATCCTCTCCGCCCTCGGTTGCGAGGTCTGGGTGGTCCCGGCGGGCACCCGGGCCGAGGAGGTTCTATCATATGAGCCCGACGGCGTCTTCATCTCCAACGGCCCAGGCGACCCGGCCGGCGTCCCGTACGTGGCGGAGGAGGTCCGAAAGCTTCTCGGCAAAAAGCCCATATTCGGTATATGCCTCGGCCACCAGATCTTAGGGATGGCCATGGGCGGTAAGACCTACAAGCTCAAGTTCGGCCACCGGGGAGCGAACCAGCCGGTGAAGGACCTTGCCCGGGGCAACATCCTGATAACCTCCCAGAACCACGGGTTCTGCGTGGACATCGACAGCCTCGGAGGCCAGGCGGAGCTCACCTTCATAAACCTCAACGACGACACCCTCGAGGGCATGCGCCACAGGGAATATCCCGCCTACTCGGTGCAGTTCCACCCGGAGGACTCCCCGGGACCCCACGACGCCGTGTACCTGTTCGGCGATTTCATAAGGGACATGCTTTCGACCAGGGGTGAGGCAGTTGCCTAAGAGGACCGACATCAGGAAGATCCTTATCATAGGCTCCGGACCGATCATCATCTCCCAGGCGTGCGAGTTCGACTATTCCGGTTCCCAGGCATGTAAGGCCCTCCGGGAGGAAGGGTATGAGATCGTTCTAGTGAACTCCAATCCGGCCACCATAATGACCGATCCCGAGATGGCGCATCGCACCTATATCGAGCCCATAACCACCGAGGTGGTGGCGAAGATCATCGAGAAGGAGAGGCCCGACGCCCTGTTGCCGACGCTTGGGGGACAGACCGGTCTTAACACGGCGGTGAAGCTCTACGAGCAGGGAGTCCTGGAAGAATTCGGCGTCGAGATGATTGGGGCAAAGTACGAGGCCATAAAGAAGGCCGAGGACCGGGAGCTGTTCCGGGATGCCATGCGCTCCATAGGGCTGGATCTGCCCCGCTCGGGCCTGGCCCGCGATATGGACGAGGCGAGGGAAGTGGCAAGAGAACTGGGGTTTCCGGTGATAATAAGGCCGGCCTTCACCCTGGGCGGCACGGGCGGCGGCATCGCGTACAACGCCGAGGAGTTCGAGAGAATAGCCAGGGCCGGCCTGGACGCCTCCATGATCCACGAGATCCTCATAGAGGAGTCAGTGATAGGGTGGAAGGAATACGAGCTCGAGGTCATGAGGGACCTCAAGGACAACGTGGTGATCATCTGCCCCATCGAGAACTTCGATCCCATGGGTGTACACACCGGAGATTCCATAACCGTGGCGCCGGCTCAAACCCTTACCGACAGGGAATATCAGCTTATGAGGGACGCCGCCATAGCGATAATACGGGAGATAGGGGTGGAGACCGGCGGTTCCAACATCCAGTTCGCGGTCAACCCCGACAACGGCCGCATGGTGGTCATCGAGATGAACCCGCGGGTCTCCCGCTCCAGCGCGCTGGCGTCCAAGGCCACGGGGTTCCCCATCGCCAAGATCGCCGCCAAGCTTGCCGTGGGATATACCCTGGATGAGATACCTAACGACATCACCCGGGAGACCATGGCCTCCTTCGAGCCCACCATCGATTACTGCGTGGTCAAGATCCCCCGCTTCGCGTTCGAGAAGTTCCCCGGCGCGGACCCCACCTTGGGGGTCTCCATGAAGTCGGTGGGAGAGGTTATGGCCATCGGGCGGACGTTCAAGGAGGCACTGCAGAAGGGCATTCGGTCCCTGGAGGTTGGACGCTTCGGCCTGGGGTCCGACAGGAAGGACAGGGCGGAGGTAAGCGCTCTCAGCTCCAGTTCTCCAGAGGACGCGCTGCACCTGATACGCCAGAAGCTTGTGAACCCCAACCCCGACCGCCTCTATTTCATACGCCACGCCTTCCGCGCTGGCATGAGCGTGGAGGAGGTCCACCAGCTTTCGCATATTGACCCCTGGTTCCTCGAGAATATGCGGGAGATCGTGGAGGAAGAGGAGAGGGTCCGGGGAAGAAAGCTGGAGACGATTTCCAGGGACGAGCTCTTCCATCTCAAGGGCATGGGTTTTTCCGACGTTCAGCTTGCCAGCCTCACCGGGGTGAGCGAGAAGGAGGTCAGGGATTACCGCCGGAGATTGGGCGTGAGGCCGGTGTACAAGCTGGTGGACACCTGCGCGGCGGAGTTCGAGGCCTACACCCCGTACTATTATTCCTCTTACGAGAAAGAGGAGGAGCCGGTGGCGGGTCCCCACGCCTCCTCCGCAAGACCGAAGATCATGATACTCGGGGGCGGGCCGAACCGGATTGGGCAGGGCATCGAGTTCGATTACTGTTGCGTTCACGCCAGCTTCGCCCTCCGGGAAGAGGGCTACGAATCCATAATGGTCAACAACAACCCGGAAACGGTTTCCACCGACTACGACACCAGCGACAGGCTTTACTTTGAGCCGCTCACCCTCGAGGACGTGCTGGAGATATATGACCGCGAGAAGCCGGTGGGGGTGATCGTCCAGTTCGGTGGACAGACGCCACTGAACCTTGCCGTGCCCCTTATGAAGGCGGGTGTCCCCATCATCGGCACCAGCCCCGATTCCATCGACCGCGCGGAGGATCGTGACAAGTTCAAGGCCTTGCTCCACAAGCTCGGCCTGAGACAGCCCGATAACGGGACTGCCATGTCCTTCCAGGAAGCCAGGGAAGTGGCCGAGGCCATCGGTTACCCGGTGGTGGTCAGGCCTTCCTACGTCCTGGGGGGAAGGGGCATGGAGATAGTCTACGACGAGAGGGCCCTGGAGGAGTTCATGAGGGAGGCCGCCGACGTGTCCCCGGACCACCCCGTGCTCATAGACAAATTCCTGGAGGACGCCGTGGAAGTGGACGTGGACGCGGTCGCGGACGGGGAGACGGTGGTGGTGGCCGGGATAATGGAGCACATCGAGGAGGCGGGGATCCATTCGGGAGACAGCGCGTGCGTGCTCCCGCCCTATTCCCTTAGCCGGGAGATGATCGATGAGATAGAAGAGGCCACCGTGGCCCTGGCCCGGGAGCTCCGGGTGGTGGGGCTGATGAACGTCCAGTACGCCGTCAAGGATGGCAAGCTTTACGTGCTGGAAGTGAATCCCCGGGCCTCCCGGACCGTGCCCTTCGTCTCGAAGGCCACTGGCGTTCCATGGGCCAAGGTGGCCACCAAGCTAATGTTGGGCAAGAAGCTCAAGGAGCTCGGGATAACGCAAAAGGTGGAGCTGGATTACGTGGCGGTGAAGGAGGCGGTGCTGCCCTTCAACCGCTTCTTCGGGGTGGACACGGTTCTCGGGCCCGAGATGCGCTC
Source organism: Candidatus Geothermincolales bacterium (assembly GCA_037478635.1). Taxonomy (GTDB): domain Bacteria; phylum Actinomycetota; class Geothermincolia; order Geothermincolales; family RBG-13-55-18; genus JACVJK01. The sequence continues at coordinate 7,826 of JBBFMI010000013.1, forward strand.
CACTGGGGAGGTCATGGGCGTGGACTGGGATTTCGGCATGGCTTTCGCCAAATCCCAGATCGGTGCCGGCACCCTGCTGCCCAAGTCGGGGAGGATCTTCGTGAGCGTAAAGGACGAAGACAAGGTGGACATAGTAAACATCGTCTACCAGCTGCACCAGATGGGCTTCAGTATCCTGGCCACCAGGGGCACTGCGGAGATGCTGGAAAGACATGGCATCCCCGTGGAAGTGGTGAACAAGATGCACGAGGGAAGGCCTCACGTGGTCGATTACATGAAGAACGGCCAGATCCAGCTGATCATCAACACACCCTCGGGGAAAAGGCCGAGGACCGACCAGATCTCCATTCGCAGCTATGCCGTGATGTACAACATCCCCATCATCACCACGGTCAGCGCTGCCCGTGCCGCATTGAGCGGTCTCCATTCCTTGCTCTCCAGGGGGATGGAGGTCAAGCCCGTCCAGGATTGGTACAAGACGATAAATCGATGAGGACCGGACCCTGCCCGGATCTCATGTCGGGTGGATCTCATGCCGGGTTTAACACGCTACTGAAGATCATCGTGCCTTCCTCGTCGTAATACTCGAGGCTGAAGCGGTACCCTTCCTCGTCCCAGTTGTCGGGTATTGTCTCGCCCCAGAATATGAGGATCATATTTCTCCTGGCGCCGGAGGGTATGCGGCTGAACGACTCCGGCGCCTCCGGGCACTCGGAAACGGCATGAAGTGGGACGAAAGAAGAAACGTAAGTGGAGGTTGCAGTCGCGGGAAGGCCGCGGCTTGCCACCATCTGAAAACGATAAGGGTTCACGTATGCTTCGGTATTTCCCGCGTTGCGGACGAACAACTCAACCCTGAACCTCTTTCCTCCCGGTGTTTCCACTTTTTCCGCGCCCAGGATCTCCATTTTTAGGTTCGGCGCCCCAATGAACTCGCCGGCGACCTTAACCCCCCTGGATCCCCCGGTCACCGAGAAAAGCCATGCCCCAAGAGCACCGACTGTCAAGGGGATTATCAAGATAAGGAAAACCCTGGAAAACCTCATCCTCGCCCCTTCTTTCTGAACGATAAAGGCTTCTCGATACCGGTTAATATTATTATAATTCTGATGCAGGAAATTGGCCACATGTAAAAATTTCTCCGCGGGGGAGGGGGAGCGATGGCAAAAAGAGTAAATCTTGTTCGGGCCTCTATCGTTCTGCTCGTCGTCTTCGCGATATTGGGTATGCAGTTTCCCGCTCAGGTGACGTCCGCGGATACCTGTAGGGATGTTACCACTTCGGTGGGCCCGCGTATCCGCCATATCGTCCGCCCCACGCTGGGATGCCCCGCCTTCGCCGAGCCCGGAGGTTACCTGGAAGTCAAATTTTCCCTTAAAGACACGACATTGAGCGGTGTTCCGCTTTGGCAGGCTTCGATCATCACGTCAAACGACCTGGTCCCCCTCGTCCTGGGCTTGGAGTTTGTTTCGGCGCAAAGTGAGCTACCAGGGTTTTTCTCGCTGAGCTTCAGGGTGCCCGACGGCGCGCCCGAGGACCTGTATGACCTGGAAGTAAGAGCTACTTTCCCGGGTGGCGGGGCCGTTGCAGATAGGCAGCCCCACGCCGTGAAAGTGGTGAGGCGACCCGGGGATGACCTCACCATCGTCCACCTGACCGACCCACAGATTGGCGATCTGCTGAGCGCGGTCAACAACCCGGCGGAGTCCCTCCCCAACTGGTTGACCAGCGCCCCGTTCGAACAGCACTGGAAATACCTGCACAAGGCCATAGACATCATAAACCTGATGAAGCCGGACTTGGTGATCATCACTGGGGACCTGGTGTACGGCCAGCTCTATTTCGGGGAGTATCCGCCGGAGTACGATTTCATCTATCGATTCCTGCTCAGGTTCGAGGTACCGGTTTTCGTCGCTCCGGGAAACCACGATTGTTACAGGCAGGCGGAGTTGGACGGAAAGGAGTTATTCCGGAGCTATCTCGCCCCGACGCATTATAGCTTCGACTACGGCCCCGTGCACTTCGTCGCCCTGGACACTTACGATTGGCCCGATATGGACCGTTCGGGCTACGGCCTCCTGGTCTCGACGTGGGGTGGTCAGGTGGGAAAAGCCCAATTGAGCTGGCTGCGGGAAGACCTCCTGGCCCATGCCGATGCCGCCATGAAGGTGGTGTTCTGCCATCACAGTCCCGATGACCCTTCGGACTGGCCTTCTGCGGCATGGAACATATGTACGGCGGCGGCCTACCCCTTTCCCCAGCTCTACCTGAGACTCCTGTTCGGGCTCCTCTATGACCAGGAATGGATGGGAGGGGGAAGGAACGAACTTCTGCGGCTGCTGGAAGAGGGGAAGGTGGACCTGCTCCTGGCGGGACACGTGCACTACGACAGGCTGGCGCTGGACATTAATTCCCACGGCACTGACGTGGTGGTCAGCACCGGGGCTTCCTTCGACCTGAAGCCGGGCGTGGCCTATCCCGGCTTCCGGGTCATAACCGTGAAGGACGGCGAAGTGGAAGATTATGGCTACCTTGGCAAGTGGTCCCATCCCATATATTCCAATGGTTACCCCCCCGCGGCGAACCTCGCCCAGCAGGTGGAACCGTCGCTCTCGTACGGATTTTCCCGCCCCAACGACGGTAGCTCGTCCTTCAATGACCTCGTGGTGACGAACCGTTACCAGGAACCGGTACCGGTTCATGTGGAGTTCGTCCTGCCGGCGGGATATGAATACGAGGTTTTGAACGGTGAGGTATGGCAAACGAGCAGGAGAGGGGACAAGCTGGTGCTCTACGTCCGTTCAAGCGCCGAGGCCCGCTCGAGCGCGAAGGTGTCCGTGCGGCCCCTGGGGAGCGATTAAAGGTCGGGGGGCCTCTTGCGGTCCGTCATCCCGTATATGAGAAAAGTGGCCACGTTCCTGGCTATCTTTTTGACGTCCATGTCGTTCTTGTAGAAGAAGTATATCAGGGCGATGTGCTGGGGCACTCCCGAGATCACCGTCGCGGCTATGTCCATGTCCATGGGCTTGAAGAGGCCCTTTTCTATGCCCTTCTCGAGTATGCCCTTTACGAAGTCGGCCAGCTTTTCCTGCCACCTGATGACCATGAAGTCTATCTCCGGGTTTACCCTCATGACTTCCCGGAGATAGATGGCCGCGAAGTCCATGTTGTCGAGGAAGAAACGATACAACCTCTCGAAGGTCTCGGCGGTCTTGGCGTGGAATTCCCTGAGGGTCGTGGGCTGCCCTTCCAGGGATTCACTGGCTATGCGGTATAGCTGGTCGAGGATGCCCTGCAGGAGCTCCACGTAGAGGTCCTTCTTGCTGTCGAAGTAGCTGTAGAAGGTGGCCCGGGCTACGCCGGATTCCCTGAGTATGTCTTCCACGGTGGTTTTCTGAAAGCCCTTCTCGGCGAAGACCTTCTTCCCCGCCTTCAGTATGTCCTCCCTCCTGCTTCTCCGGGGCATGTGGCACCTCCAGTAGTCCGAGATCTCCTGGTCAAGCGATGTAGATGAATGTTTAGATGAATATTGTTTATAATAATGTCCAGCAAACCGTGGTATGTCAAGAAAGGCCAATGCCGCGCATGACCTGCGGTGACGTGGACCTCGGTGCCCGCGCTCCCGTTTCCAGACCTGTTCGATCCAACCCATTGACCGATTCCCTTTCTGAAGGGGGCATGTTGCCTTAGAATTCTCTTGCGCGCGAGCTCCTGGTTCGGCCAGGGTCGATCGCTGGGTATCGATCGGAATATTGATCGGAATGAAGATGGTGACGCGGAAGATAACCTGTGCGGGAAGTCCGAGGGGAGGTCGACGGCTTACCGGGCTTTCCCCGGACCAGTACCTTGAAGGCAAGCAAAAACTCTCCCTGGTGTGGGAGAGGCTGCAGGGTCAGTACCAGGTCCCCGAGAGGCCGGACGGGCCACTGCTGGACGGGCTCATTAGGGTCCTGCTATCTCAGAACACCACCGACGCGAACTCCGAAGCCGCCTTTCTTAAGCTTAAGGATAGATTTCCCAATTGGGAGGAGGTGGAAAGGGCATCCCCAGGGGAGGTGGAGGAGGCAATCCGTCCAGCCGGCATATCCCGCGTAAGGGCTTCCAGGATAAAGGAGATCCTTGGCGCGCTGAGGAAGGAAATGGGAGCTCTGGACCTCGAGTTCCTCCGCGATAGAACGCCGGGAGACGCCCTCGAGTTTCTGCTCGGCCTTCCGGGCATCGGCATCAAGAGCGCGAGTGTCCTCCTCCTCTTTTACCTGGACTATCCCTTTTTCCCCGTGGATACCCACGTCTACCGGGTGGGGCAGAGGACGGGCCTCATCCCCACGTTGCTGGATGTACAGAAGGCGCACCTGTACATGAACCAGCTCGTGCCTGGCGAGATCATGTATCCTTTACACATGCTCCTGGTGATGCATGGCAGAGGGACCTGCCAGGCTCGGCGCCCCCGCTGCGGCGATTGTGTTTTGGAGGACGTCTGCGACAAGGTGATGGTGGGGGGCGGCGCGGAATAGGAGAAAGGTGGAGATATGAGGTTCATGGTGAGAACTGCCAAGGGGAGGATTTCCAAGGTCGCTGGGAGACTGGCCCTTTCCCTTCTACTGACGGTCATCGCGGTCGGCACCGCATTTCCAGGGCCCCACGACGCCCTCGCGTCCGTGGACAGGACGGAGGTCCAGGCCGTAAAGGACCAGGTGGAAAGGGCGAGGGGCCTGCGGGCCCCCCGGGAGGTGAGCGTTCGTCATATGTCCCGGGCCGACCTGAAGGCGAAGATCCTCGAGGACCTGGAGGAGGAGAGGCCACAGCAGGAGTTGAGAAGCGCCGAGGAGATAATGAAGATGTTGGGCCTCATCCCCCAGGACCTGGACCTCGAGAGCCTGTTGGTGGATCTGTATACCGAGCAGATCGGGGGCTTCTACGACCCCGAGGACGACACTTTGTACCTGGTGGCCGAGGACACGGACCTGGACGTGATGGACCGCCTCACCCTGGCCCACGAACTGGTCCATTTCCTGCAAGATTCTAAATTCGGATTGGACAGGGCGCCTTTCAGCGACAGGGAGGAGGAGGTGGACGACGACCGCCTTTTCGCGGCTTCCTGCCTGGTAGAGGGGGATGCCATGCTTACCTCCCAGCTGTGGGCCCGGGACAACCTTACCCCCGCCGAGATATTGCAGTTGGGCCAGCTGAGCCGGGAGGTTCCCACCGAGGTACTGGACCGGGCGCCCCGATACATAAGGGAATCCTTGCTCTACCCCTACCAGGGCGGGATGGAGTTCGTCTCCCGCCTTTACCGCAAGGGTGGCTTCGCGGCCGTGGACGAGGCCTTCGAGGACCCTCCCAGCTCGAGCGAGCAGGTGATGCATCCCGAGAAATACCTGGAGAAGGAGATGCCCCTGGAAGTCACTTTGCCCCCATGCGGGGAGGGCGACTGGGAGAAAGCCTACGATAACGTGCTGGGCGAGTTCGACGTCCACCAGCTTCTCTCGCTCTTCATACCGGACCAAGAAGCGAGAAAGGCGGCGGAGGGATGGGGAGGAAATCGCTTCGCCTACTACCGGACCCCCGAGGGCGAGAGGGTGCTGGTCTCCGTTTTCCTGTGGGATAGCGGGCCTGACGTGAAAGAGTTCGCTCAGGGATTGCGGGGATACCTGGAGGGCAGGTTTGGCCCGGGTTTGCGGCTGACCACGGATGGTTCGTGGACATTGGCGGAGACGGGCGACTTTCTTTTTGCCTGGAGAGAGTCTGAGCGGTCGGTGTTCCTTGTCCAGGCCACTTCCCGGAGATGCCTGGATGTGGCCCGCTCCTCGCTGGATGAGATGGGCATTGGAGATGGAGCCGCAGCGGGGGCAGGGGAAGAGGAGCCGGGAGAAGAGACCGGGGACCGCTGGCGCCTGTGGGTGGTGATATCCCTCGTGTCGGCCCTGTTCCTTCTGGGCTTGATCCTTTCCCTCTTTTTATTCTTCTTTTCCCGGGGCAGGCCCACCGCCTCGGGAGGAAGAAAGTGAGGGCGGGACTATCTGAAAGGAGAGAGTGAAAGTCGTCAAATAAATTTAGCCTTGCAAAGTAATTCCCGATACGTATAATACGTCAATAAACGGCCACGGGATCGGGATGAAGCCCGAGGATCATCCCGGGTGGCAGATCAGAAGATTTTCCTGGCCTGTCTTTGATCGAGGAGCGCGAGATTGGAGGCGACATGTTGAGAGGGATCTTCGAGTGGTTGGCTTCCCACAGCGAAAGAAGGCCCTGGCTGGTGATCTTTATCATCCTCCTCATCACGTTGGCGCTGGGTGCCGGCGCTTCCCGTATCCGCCAGGAGTTCGGCTACAAGGCAATGCTCCCCAAGGAAAAGGAATCGGTGAAGGTGATGGAGGAGGCGGGAGAACTTTTCGGCGGCACCATGGAGGAACAGGTGTTGCTGGAGGGGGAGGGGGTCCTGGCCGGCTCGACCCTGCGCAAGGTGGCAAAGCTCGGCGAGGCGCTTAGGGCGAGGGAAGACCTGTGGGATGTGTTCATCCGGGATGTCCGCACGCCCCTTGACAACATGGTTTACATCCCGGGCGGGGATGTCGCCTCAGCCATGAAGAACGGTGGGAACGGTGAATATCTCCTGGACAGGCTCGATGGGCTGAGCGACGATGAGCTCGCGGAGCAGGTTAACCTGAACATCGAGCTGAACGCGCTCAGGTCGTCCCTCACCGGGTTTTCTCGCCAGTTGAACATCTCCGAGGATAAGAGGGCAATGCTCATAGTCCTATACTTGAACCCGGACCTGGATACCAAGGATCAGATCAGGCTGGCAGATCCCTATTCGGAGTTCATCCATGATTATTTCGGCTCGGAACGGGGAGTGGACCTGTTCTTGAGCGGCGGCGCCACCATGAGCAGGGATTCCAACCGCAGGTCCATGAAGGACACGAGGACCCTTTTCCTCCTCGCTTTCCTGTTCATCCTGTTGGTCCTGTACCTCACCTTCCGTAAGGTCTCGGACGTGGTGCTCACCCTTTCGGCGATACTTTTGACCGTGATATGGGTGGTAGGCCTTCAGGGCTGGTTGGGATTCCCGTTCACCTACCAGAGCTCGGGTATAATGCCCCTTCTTCTGGGCATAGACATTGCCTACGCGATCCACGTCCTGACCCGGTATTACGAGGAGAGACGCGGGGGGAAGGACGCAGCCAGCTCCGCGACCCGTTCGGTGGTGACGGTGGGGGTGGCCGTTTTCCTGACCGCTGCCACGACCGCCTTCGGTTTCGCTTCCTTCGGCATATCCGACATGCCCCCGGTTCGCCAGTTCGGAATGCTGTGCGTTGCCGGGGTCATGTTCAGTTTCTTCCTCTCCATAACCCTGCTTCCGGCCTTCCTGGTCATCCGGGACCGGAAACGCGGCTCCGAGGGTGAAAGAAGGAGGCTTGATGAGGGAAGCGGGAAGGCTGGTCGCCAAGGGGTTTTGGAGAGGATCCTCGTGGGAGTGGCCATGCTTTCCGAGCGCCATCGCGCCATGGTCGGGTTATTGACGTTGATAGTGATCGTGGGATGTTTCGTTCTGGGCACCCAGTTATCGACCGAGGCTGACCTCACCAAGATGATGCCTCAGGACATGCCCTCCATCAGCGGCCAGAGGAAGATCGCCGAGTATTTCGGAGGGCAGAGCATCGCCTATACCCTGGTAAGCGGAGACGTACTGAAGCCGGAAGCCCTCAGGGCGATGCTGGAGTACGAAAAAGAGCTCCTAAGCGTGGAGGCCAGGAACGAGCATGGCGAGCTCTTCTTCGAGAAGGGCAAAGTCATGAGCGTCGCCTCCCTGCTGGAGATGGTGCTGGGGAGAGTGCCCGACAGCAGGGAAGAGGCCTTGATGGCCCTACAGGCCATGAGGAGCGGGAGCAGGTCCAACTCTGGGGGCAAGCTGGTTAGCGACGATGGAAAGACCGCCATGATAAGCATCCGGGTGAGCCGGGGAACCGACAAGGAGATGAAAGAGGTGACCCGGATCATCAGGGATCTTAACCGGGAGTTTTCCTCGAGATACCCCGATTTCACCTTCAGGAGCAGTGGCCTGCCCCTCCTTCTCACCGACGTGCTGGGGAGCATCCTTCCCACCCAGCTAAAGACCTCCAGCCTGGCCCTGGGACTCTGCGCGCTGTTGGTGATAATCGTCTTCGGCTCCGTCTACTTCGGACTGGCGGCGGCTTCCGTGGTCTTTATAAGCATCGCTCTCGAGGTAGCGGCACTGGTGATCATCGGATGGCCGCTGGATTTCATGACCGTCATGGTCTCTTCCCTGGTCATCGGGGCCGGGATCGATTTCGGCATCCACGTTACCCATAGGTTCCGGGAAGAATGGGAGGAGCACGGATTCCCGGTGGAGGTGGCGATGCGGAGGACCGTTTCCAACGTGGGCCGGGCCCTGGTATCTGCCGCCCTCACCACCGCCGGCGCATTCGCCATCATCGGGACGAGCGGCATCTCCTTCATGCGCCGTTTCGGCCTCATCACCGCCCTATCTCTGGTATTCGCCCTCGTATCGTCTCTTCTCGTGCTTCCGTCCATCCTCGCCTGGAGGGCGGTAAGGGTCGAGGACAGGTCAGGCGCTCCCGATCGCTGAAGGCCGGATGGGTTAACGCCCGAACCATTTTTACCTGCTTTGGCGGCCATACCAGCTGGGCTGTTACGGCCAGGATGGCGATGAGTTTTTAGGCGGCCCTCCCGGCGGCTTCCTTTCAAACCCCCGGATTTTGTTGTAAAATCTGTGATGGAGTATCGGTGCATCAGAAGGTAAGAAGGGCCCTTAGCTCAGTTGGCAGAGCAGCGGACTCATAATCCGCGGGTCGTAGGTTCGAGTCCTACAGGGCCCACCAGAAAAATACCAGGTCAGGGAGCAGATTCCCCGACCTGGTTTAATTTTAAAAACCGCAAGTTTTCCTTGCTTCCTAAATACTCCCCATATTTGGGACACGGCAGGCCTTCCACGGGTTCAACGCCCACCCTCTTTCCTCTTGGGCATACGTACGACCTTGGGGCCGCCCGAAAGGGCG
>JBBFMI010000014.1:0-16851 GCA_037478635.1 Candidatus Geothermincolales bacterium
CTCGGAGATAGTGGACCTATTCTTCGCCTGTTTCGACACGCTGGGAGCGATCATTGCCCACATCGCCGAGGGCGAGGGGAAGCCGGTGGACACCCAGCCCTTGATGGACGAATTGCGGAGGGTCTCCGAAGGAGGGGGAAGGCCAGCACCTCCCCTGCCCAAGAGGGAGAAGGAGGTTGCCGGCGCGAAGGCCAAGCCCGGCGAAATGTCGGAGGCGGGGGAGCGGAGCATCCTGGGGATACGGGTGTTCTTGGACAGGGATTGCGTGCTCAAGTCGGTGCGGGTGTTCATGGTGACCAAGAAACTCTCGGCCCTGGGAGAAGTGCTGGGCTCGGTGCCTCCCATGGAGGAATTGGAGGAAGAGAGGTTCGAGGAGAGCTTCGACGTCTTCGTGGCCACTGCGGCTGACCCCGAGGACGTCAGGAGATCGCTGCTCACCATTGCCGAGGTCCAGGAGGTGGAGATCAGGGTCCTGGAGGAAGGAGAGGTGCCGGCCGAGACCTCGGTTGGGGAAAGGGCCCGGGAGGAGAAGGAGGAGATCGCCCAGGAGGAGCCCGCCCCGTTGGCGGAAGGGGTGGTCCAACCCGTTACCGAACCCCAGCCCGAGGGCACCCCCTCGACCGCTCACCCGGTCAGGACCCAGAGCATCAGGGTCAACATCTCCCGCCTGGACAACCTGATGAACCTGGTGGGGGAATTGGTCATAAACCGCACCCGATTGCAGGAGATCGCCTCCTCGCACGAGATCCCGGAGCTGAAGGAGGTCCTGGCCCAGACCGCCAGGCTTACGGCGGAGCTCCAGGACGAGGTGATGAAGACCCGCATGGTGCCGGTAGAGCACATATTCAACCGTTTCCCGAGGATGGTCAGGGATCTGGCCAAGAGCAGGGGCAAGGAAGTCGACTTCATCATGGAGGGAAAGGAGATAGAGCTGGACAGGACCATCCTGGAGGAGATAAGCGAGCCCCTGATGCACCTTCTCCGCAACGCGGTGGATCACGGTATAGACGCTCCGGAGGAGAGGGAGGCGGCGGGAAAGCCCCGCCGGGGCACGGTCAAGTTGGTGGCGAGAAGGGACAGGAACTACGTGTCCATCGAGGTGAGCGACGACGGCAAGGGCGTGGACTACCAGAGGGTGTTCGACCTGGCGACGGAAAGGGGCTTGATATCCCCCGAGGAGAGGTTTGCCTTGGGCCCCGATGACGCCTTGAGGATCATGACCCTTCCCGGCTTCTCCACCGCCCGCGAGGTCACGGGCGTCTCGGGAAGGGGAGTGGGCCTGGACGTGGTGAAGAGCAAGGTGGAGTCCCTGGGCGGGATGCTGGTGATGGAATCGAGGCCGGGGGAGGGAACCACCTTCTCCCTCAAGTTGCCCCTGACCCTGGCCATCATCCAGGCCTTGCTGGTGAGGTGCCGGGGACAGACTTACGCCATACCCCTGAGCGTGATCGCGGAGACGGCCATGATCTCGCCTCACGAGGTGCGTTACGTCTCCAACCAGGAGGTGATATTCCTGCGGGAAGAGGCCATTCCCATGGTGAGGCTGGACCGCCTGCTGGAAATACCGGGGGAAGAGCCTCAGGAGGAATTCCCGGTGGTGGTCGTGGAGATGGCCACCCGCAGGGTGGCGGTGGCGGTGGACGAACTCCTGGGACAGCAGGAGATCGTCATCTCATCCCTCGACAAGATGCTCAAGAGGATAAAGGGCTTCGGCGGGGCCACCATATTGGGCACCGGTGAAGTAGCCCTTATACTTGATATACCGAGCCTTTTGAGCTGATCGGACCCGTGTCCGGCCCTGAAAGGAGGACTCATGACGGCTAAAAAAGAGCTCTCGCCCCTGCAGCTCGACGCCCTCAGGGAGGTGGGAAATATAGGATCGGGCAACGCGGCGGTGGCCCTTTCCACCATGGTGGACAAGAAGGTCCTCTTGAGCGTGCCGAGGGCCTCCCTCCTCCCGTTGGTCAAGGTCTCGGAGCTGGTGGGTGGGGCGGAGACGCCAGTGGTGGGAATCTATCTCCACATTAGCGGGGACGCTTCGGGCAGCATGCTCTTGCTGTTAGAGGAGAAGAGCGCCAGGGAGTTGGCCAGCCTGATGTGCCCCAGCTCTTCCGGCGGCGAGCTCGACACCGTCCAGCAATCGGCGCTCCAGGAGACGGGAAGCATACTCGCGGGCTCCTATCTGAATGCCCTCTCCCAGATGACGGGGCTTCTCCTCAAGCCCACCGTTCCAGGGTTCGCCATGGACATGGCGGGGGCCATCATCGACTTCATACTGGTGGAGATCAGCCAGAGCGAGGACCACGTGCTGGTCATAGAGACGGAGTTCGATGTGATGGAGAGAAAGATCCGGGGGCACCTGGTCCTTTTCCCGGACCTGGGATCCCTGGACCTTATACTTGGAAGGCTCGGGGTGAGCGGTTAGTGGACGAAAAGCAGGTAAGCGTGGGGGTAGCGGAGTACCACGTGACCCACAACCCCCATACGTTGGTTTGCTTCGGGCTGGGCAGCTGCGTGGGCGTGGCCCTGTATGACGGCAAGAGGAAGATCGGAGGGCTTGCCCACGTGATGCTTCCCGACAGCAAGGCCATATCCAGGAGGGGATCCCCCGGAAAATTCGCCGACACCGCCATAGAGTCGATGGTCAGGGAGATGGAGAGACTGGGCTCCCGCAAGAAGGACATGGTGGCCAAGATCGCGGGAGGAGCCTGCATGTTCCATATCCCGGGAGCCAAGAACCCCAAGAACGTTCCCGGCCCTTGCCTGGGAATGCAGATCGGCGAGAGGAACGTGGAGGCGGTGAAGAGGGTCTTGGGAGAGATGGGGATCCCCGTGGTGGGTGAGGATACGGGGGGAGATTACGGACGGACCATGCGCTTCAGGGTCTCGGACGGAAAGGTGATAGTCAGCTCGATCCGGCACGGCACCAAGGAATTGTGAGGAGAGGAGGCCGATGGAGCGAGATCGCGGAAGATCCGTCGAGATATCCAGGGAAGCGATAGCGGACCTCGCGCACCAGGCTGCCCTAAGAGTGGATGGCGTGGCCGACCTTTACGTTCCCCCGGTGGAGGGGATCGCCCTCCGCCTGCGCAGGGAGTTCATCCATAACGGCGTGAAGGTGGAACACGAGGACGGAGCCTGGAAACTCACGTTGTTCGTCAGGGCGGAATACGGCGCCGACCTGCAGGCCATGGCCTCCGGCTTGAAGGAGGAGGTGAAGAAGTACGTGGAGGGCCTGGCAGGGGTCACCGTTTCCGCCGTGGAAGTGTGGGTGGAGGACGTGAGCATCCCGTCCTGACATCCCTCAGGGGTCCTGGGGGTCACGGGTCGCACCCACGTTTCCCGGGTCACCGCCCATGGGCCCGGCGGGAGGGAAGAAATATTCCCTTATGCTCTCGCTTATGGCCTCCGCCAGCTCGGTGGATCTCCGGGGAGGACTTTCCAGTTCTATCACCACGGCCGGCATCCTGGTCTCCCTCAGGATCGGGTAGGCGCGGGGAGTGGGCTGGGGAAAGGCCCCCAGGATGCCCTCCAGCTTTTCCCTGATCAGCGATGCGAGCCTCTTTCCCCGAGGGGAAGAATAGCTTTGCGTCCCGAAGTAGTGGATGCCCGCATCTTTCCCGGTGCGGATCCCGAGGACCAGGTCGGCGTCCAGGTCGTTGGCCAGGCGGGCCCTCCGACTCTCGGGGAGGGGGTTGGTGCCTCCACCCACCAGCATGATGCGGGCCCCTTCCCCCCAGAGTCGCTCGGAGATGGCCAACAGCAGGCTCTCGGCTTCCACGTCGTCTTCCTCGGCTTCCAGCAGCACCTTTTTGCCGGAGATGCCGCTGCGCCTCTCGTCCAGGAGGCTCTCGAAGATCTCGGCCACGCTGGTCTCCCCCACCGCCTTGCGCAACCTCTTGAGGGCTTCCAGGGTCGAGGGCCCAACGATCCCGTCGGCCGGGACGCCGGTTTCGTGCTGGAAACGCCGCAGGGCGGCGTCGGTCTGTCTACCGAAGATCCCGTCTTCCCTCCCCGCGTTGAAGCCCAGGCGGTTCAAAAGCATCTGGAGCTCCTTTACGTCGTCTCCCCTGAAGGGCGGATGGCGCAGGTAGAGGAACCTGTCGCCCAGGCGGAAGGAGGCCTCCACCAGCTCGTTCCAGGTGGCCTCGTCCACCCTGCCGGTCTCCCTCAACCCCCTGGCCTTTTGGAAAGTCCTGACGGCCTCCTGGGTGGCTTCCCCGAAGCGAGAGGCCTTGACCTCCTCCTCCCACCCGGGCACGTCGTACCCGAGATGGCGGAGCCTTTTCTGGACGTCCGCCACCTCCATTCCCCGGTCGCCAAGGCCTATTTCTTTCATGATTCCTCCCTGTGGATAGGAAGAGTGAACTTGAAGGAAGAGCCCTTTCCCATCTCGCTTTCCACCCATATTCTTCCGCCGTGGGCTTCCACTATGCCCTTGGAGATCACCAGCCCGAGCCCGAGGCCTCCCGCGGACCGCGCCGTGCTGGGCTCGACTTGGTAAAACGGGGTGAAGATCTTGCCCAGCTCGCTCTCCGGTATGCCGGGGCCGGTGTCCCTCACCTCGAACTCCACCATCCCCGGTTCCGAGGACCTTCTGGCGGAGACCAGGATCTCCCCGCCCTCCGGGGTGAACTTTATGGCGTTTCCGATGAGGTTTTCGAGGACCTGGTGTATCCTCCAGACATCCGCGCTCACCGGGGGGAGGCCTTCCTCGATGTCGTATTCCAGGCTTATTCCGGCCTGGGATGCCCGCCCCGCGTACTCGGAGACGGCGTTCACCACCATCTCGTCCACGGGCGTGGGCCACCTCTCTCCCACCAGCCTGCCCTCCTGGAGTCTTGACATGTCCAGGAGGTCGTTGATGATCTTGGTCATCTGGTCCGCCCGGGCGTTGATGATTTTCATCTTCTCCAGCTGGAAAGGGGTGAGCTCTCCCAGCTCCCCGTACATGAAGGCGTCGGCGTACCCCTTGATGATGGAGAGGGGGGTTCTGAGCTCGTGGGAGGCGATGGCGATGAAGTCCGATTTCATCTTGTCGAGGGAAGAGAGTTCCATGTAGGCTTTCTCCAGGACCTCCTTGCTCCTCTCCATCATCGCCTCGAGTCGCCTTCTTTCCGTGAGGTCATGGGCGATCCCGACTATCCCCGAGAACCGGCCGGAGCGGAATATGGGGCCCGAGCTTATCTGTACGGGCACCGCCTCGCCATCGCTCCGCAGCAAGAAGGTCTCGAAGAAAACCCGCTCGCCCTTGCGCCTGAGGTCGAGCATCTGGGACACCTTGTCCCTCTCCTCGGGGATGACGATGTCGAAGGGGCTTCGACCATAGAGGGACTCCGGCCGCTCGAGGCCCAGAATCTCGAGGAATTTCTGGTTGCAGAAGGAGAATTTTAGGTCCTTGTCCAGGGCGTAGAAGCCGTCGTTGAGGCTTTCGATGAGGGTGTTCAGGTAGTCGGTCGCCTCGGAGAGCCTCCTCTCCAGGCGGACGTACTCGGTGACGTCCTCGTAGAGGAGAAGGGCCTCCCGGAAATTGCCGTTCTCGTCGGTGATGGGGTAGAGCCTCACCCGATGGTAATAATCCCGGTTTCCCACCCTCTGGTGGATACGCGACTGTTCGAAGGCCTTGCCTTCCACCAGCACCCGGTGCAGGATGTGCTTCCAATCGGCCCTGAATTCCTTGGGCACTATGTCCAGGGCCGCCGGCGCCGTTCCCTCCCCCATCTCCCCGGCGCAGATCTCCCCGATCCATTCCTGCATCTGCCGGTTGCAGCGGGTGACGCGGAAGTTCTTGTCCAGGACCGCGATTTTGACCGGGACCGACTCGAACACACCCGATTCCCTTTCCTTGGCGTCGAGGAGCGCCTGGTATTCCGCCTCCGGGGCGGACACGTCCTCCAGCGAGACCAGGTAACCACCTTGGTGGGAGTTGGATTCCACGAGGGGTTTTATCCATACGCGGAAGGCACCGGAGCGGTTCTCGTGGAAGAACCTCACCGTCTTCGGGTTAGCGGGGTCTCCCTTTCTGGCCGTTTCGAGCACCTCGTCCCAGGTGCGGAAATACGGTGGGACGAAAAGCTGGGATAGGGTTTTCCCCTCCAGCGTCTCCTTGCGCCCCCTGAACGAGTCGAGCATTTCCCTGGCCGCCTCGTTGGCGGCCACCACGTGCCCGCTCCTATCTACCACGAACGAGGGCAGCGGCAGCGATTCGAGGTCCACTCGGTTGTGCGAAGGAGCCCGGGCGACGTGACTTACGGCGGGGAGGAGGGTCGAGACGATCCAGGCCAGGAGCAGAAGGGAGACCGGGATGGAACACGCCGCTGCCACCGTCGGGTTTCCCGCCAGGGCCGCGACCGTGGACGAGATGGCCAGCGCGAGACCGGTTGCGAGCAGGACGAGTCGACCTCGTTTTCGGTGTTTTGCCAGGCCCATCAGCCCTCTCCCTCCGGGCGTGACAGCTCCTTCCATATCCACTTCCAGTATTTAGCAGTCGGGTAAAGGGCCACGGTCAGGCCTATGGCGGATGGCAGGGACGCCACGAGGAGTTTGGTTGCCAGCATGCCCTGGTAAGAGGAACCTGCCAGGTCGTCCCTTCCCGCCAGAAGCAGGGCCCAATATACCGGGAGTGGCAAAAGGAGGAAAAAAACGGAAACGAGATACAGGTAGTGATAGGGGGGCATCTCCAGCGCGTTTCCCAGCCTTTTCCCCATGCTCCTCAGGAGCAACAGCAGGATTGCCAGCGCCAGATGGCCCAACATGTACAGGGATGTGGAAATATATACCATTTTATTTCAGCATTATGTTCCGGAGCCTCCAGGTGACGGCCAAAAGGAAAGCCCCCGCCAGGGCAGGCAAGATGGAGAAAGGCAATTCGTCCGCCAGGGTCTGGGATGAAAGGGCGAAAAGCCCGTTGGAAGTGGCCAGGAGGGCGAAGGCCGCCGGCAGGAGGAAAAGGAACGCCCTCCCCCCGAACTTGCGCTCCGCCAACCTGCCTATTCCGTATACGTAGACCAGAAGGAAACCCGCGGCGGAGGTGCAGTAGATCCAGAGAAACAGGGACAGGGATCTCCACCAGTGGATCGCCTTCATCGCGGGACTTCCTCCCCGGAAGCCTTCAACTCTCCCCACCCGCTCCGCTTTCCTCTAAGATGCGCCTGACTTCACCCAACAACTCCTGCTTGCTGAAGGGCTTGGTGATGTAGCCGGCCGCCTTCATCACCGATAAACCGATCATCTTGTCTATGTTCTGGGTCCGGGCGGTGATGAAGGCCACCGGTATCTTCCTCGCCTCGGGGTCCTCCTTGATCCGCCTCAGCACCTCCCATCCGTCTATCCTGGGCATCATTATGTCCAAAAGGATCAGGTCCGGCTTCTCGTTGAAGGTCTTCTCCAGCGCCTCCTCCCCCGAGAAGGCGCACAGGGTCACGTAGCCCGCATTGTCGAGGAAGAGCTGGATCAGCTCCACCATCTCCCTATCGTCGTCCACCACCAGTATCTTTGCCGGCAAACCCCACACCTCCCCTACTCCCCCTGACGGGGTTTTTTGCCGAACACCTCCATGAAGGCCTCCAGTTCCCTCCTGCTCGGCGTGCCGGAGAGTATCCCCTCTCGGTCCGCGAAAGGTTCCCCCACCCTGATGCCGTCGCCGGTTATCACGTATTCCCGGATGCTCTTGTCGTGGTCGCTGGCCCTCTGCTTGAGCACCAGGAGGGCTCTCCGGATAGAAGAGTCGAGTTCCACGTAACGGAGGAGTATCACCGTGTCCACCAGGTACGATATGCCGTGCTGTGCGGCGGAGACCTCGCCGGTTATCTCCATGTCTTCCTGGGTGATGAAGGCGGTAAGCTCGTGCCTGAGCAGGGAGTTGATGAAAGCGTAGGATATCTCCCGCAGGACTATGGGGTCCCGCGTGACCCTTTCCAGGTGGCTTATGGAATCCACCAGTATCCTGCGGGCCCCCGTCTCGTGGACCAGGGAATCCAGGATGCCCCCCGCCTTTTGGGCCTCCCGGAAAAACACCTCGGGGGAGGTGAAGACCACCCTGACCAAGCCCTTCTTCTCGAGTTCTTGGAGGTCGATCCCTATGGAACGGGCATCCCTGGCCATCTTGCTGGGGAATTGTTCGAAGGTCACCACCAGGCCAGGCTCTTCGTTCGACATGGCCCCCTCAGCGATGAAGCTAAGGCCAAACCCGGTCTTTCCCGTGCCGGGCGCCCCTTTCAGCAGGGTCACCGATCCCCTGAACACGCCTCCCCCCAGCATCCGGTCCAGGCCGGCGATGCCGGTGGAGACCCTTTCCAGCGAGTGCACCTGGCTTACCTCCTGGCGAACCCGACCCCTCTTGCCGCTCCCGGGGGATACGACGCCCCATATCGCAGTCGCGATGGTCGGGATATGTCGAACCCCTCCGGATCCTTAGGAGTATTTTACATCATGGAAAGGCGAGGAACGCCATGGCTATGCATGGAAGAGGAGAGCGTGCCGATGCGGAGCCCCGGAAGTGACCGCCCGCGATGGTACGTCGGGGGAAGGGAATTCAGGAAAAGGGCGCCCGGCTCTCCGGGAAATGCGTCATGCATCCAGAAGCAGCCCGAAACAGCCACTTTCGAAGGCCCGGCAAGACACGTCCCATTCTTCGGATAGCGGTCCCGGTCCACCTGCTTTGGCGGTCGGGGGTCAACCGACGCAGCCGATGGAAAACCATGGAAAAGACCGGAGGCGCTTCCTCGGCTTGACCCCGTGGGGCCTTGTCCGTCCCGCGGAGCGGGCGGCGAGTTGCTCAGGCCGGCGCGAGCCCTCTCGAGCCGGCCCGGATCGGACCGCTTCTTGCCTTGCCGGCCAGGCCCTCATCCACGCCACGGGCTGCGGGCCCCGCAGCCCGCCGGGCTCCCTCCCCGTGATATACTAAACTGTGTGATCGTGCTAGGCGGGGAGCTAGCGGTGCCCTGTACCCGCAATCCGCTACAGCGGGGCTGAATTCCCGACCGAGGCCCTACGGTTTTCGGTGAGCGCTCGGGCAAGTGGTGATGAAGGATGGGTCCTGCGCAACGGGATCTTGCGAACCCCGTCAGGTCCGGAAGGAAGCAGCGGTAAGCAAGTTCTCCCGTGTGCCGCAGACCAACCTGTCCGGAGCCAACTACCCGGGTAGCGCCGGGGACCGGGGGTCGAAGGAGGGTGCACGATCACACGCTTTATTTTTTTCTGAAAGAGTGCGTCACAGCCGCGATCGAGGTCGCCAACGTGTCGTATACTCACTTCGTGTAAACGCGATCGAAAGTATCCGGGTCCGATACGTGAAGTTTTAGAGAGATGGCATACGTTTCGCTGTACCGCCGATGGAGGCCCCAGACCTTCGGGGATATAGTGGGCCAGGAGTACGTCACCAGGACGCTGGTGAACTCGCTCAAGAGCGGCAACTTCGTCCACGCCTATCTTTTCGCCGGGCCGAGGGGCACGGGTAAGACCACCACCGCGCGGGTGCTGGCCAAGGCCCTCAATTGCGAGAACGGACCCGGCCCCGAGCCCTGTAACTCCTGTGCCTCCTGCCAGGAGATCACCGAGGGCACATCCCTGGACGTGGTGGAGATCGACGCCGCCTCCAACAGGGGCATCGACGACATCCGGGAGCTCAGGGAGCGGGTGATGTTCAAGCCGACCCGGGGGAGGGTCAAGGTTTACATCCTGGACGAAGCCCACATGCTCACCACCGAGGCGGCCAACGCCTTTCTCAAGATGCTGGAGGAGCCACCCGAGCACGTGGTGTTCGTGATGGCCACCACCGAACCCCACAGGATGCCGCCCACCATACTCTCCCGTTGCCAGAGGTACGATTTCAGGAGCGTCCCGGCGCCGGTCCTGGCGGAATACATGGCGGGCATCTGCGAAAGGGAAGGGGTCGAGGCGGAGGAAGGGGCACTCAGGCTCATAGCCCGGCGGGCCAGGGGCTCGGTCAGGGACGGGCTGGTCCTCTTGGAACAGGCCATCCTTTACGGCGAGGGAAAGGTGTTGGAGAGGGAGGTGGCGGGGCTGCTGGGCGTGGCCCGGGCCGATTACGCCCACCGCCTGGGCGGCTGCCTGGCGGAGGGAAAGGCAGGAGAGGCCATAGCGTTAGTGGAGGAGCTTTACGAGGGAGGGGTGGACCTGCTACAGGCTGCCCGGGAACTGCAGGAACACCTGAGGCGCCTGTTGCTCCTGGCCTATGCGGACCTCCGCGCCGAGGAACTGGAAGTCGACCCGGAATCGCTGGAGGAGATGAAGGGCCAGGCGGCACGGCTCGGGCCGGCCCGGCTGGTGCACGGCATAAAGGCCTTGCAGGACGCGGTCAGGGAGATGCCCCATTCTTCCCAGCCTCGCATACTGCTGGAGAGCACGCTGGTGGAGATAATGCAGCCGGAGCTCAGCAACCTTCCCTCGTCCCTGTTGAGCCGGGTGGAAGCGCTGGAGAGAAAGCTCGACGAGTGGATTAACCGGGGCCGCTCCGGGGCATTGCCCCTCGAAAGAATCACTCCTACCCGCGAGGAGGGGGGCCGGGAGGCCGCGACGGTTCCCGCCCGGGCCGCGGCGGAGCCCGAAACGGACCAAGATCCCGCGGCGACCACGGTGGAGGAGCCTCATCCCGGGTCGGTGACGAAAGAACGCCCTTCAGGCGGGGCCGTGGCCGGGGAGGCGGTGGACATCCACGAGGTCCGCCGTGCCTGGCACAGGATCCGGGAAAAAGTGAAGGAGAAGAGGGTCGTCACCCACGCCTTCCTGCTGGAGGGAAAGCCGATGGCGGTGGAGGGGGGAGAGCTGGTGCTGGCCTTCCCTCACGACAGGTCCTTCCACCAGGGCGAGATGCAGAAGGACGTGAACAGGGCGGTGCTGGAGGAGGCCCTGGAGGAGGTGCTGGGAGCCAGGCTGGCGGTGAGGACGGTCCTGGAGGACGGCCCGGTGGCGGGGGCGACCGGGAGCCCCGAGAGGAGGGAAAGGACGAAAGAGGCGGCCGCAAGGACTGGGGCACCCAGGCAGGAAGGCGGCCCGGTGCCGGAAGAGGTGGAACGATCGTCGGGAGACGAGGACGCGGCCGAGCTGATCCGGGAGGTCCTGGGAGGAAGGTTGGTGGGAGAACTGGAAGAGAGTGCTTTCGAGGAAGGCGGAGGTGAGACATGAACGGCGGACTCCAGAAGATGATAAAGCAGGCCCAGAAGCTCCAGAAACAGATGCTCGAGGCCCAGGAAGCGCTTGCCCAGGAGAGGGTGGAAGGCACCGCGGGGGGCGGAATGGTGAAGGTGGTGGCCGACGGGCAGCAGAACGTGCTGGAGATCAAGATAGATCCTCAGGTAGTGGACCCCGAGGACGTGGAGATGCTGGAGGACCTGGTCTTGGCTGCGGTCACCGAGGCGCTGCGCAAGTCGAGGGAGCTGGCGGAAGAGCGGCTCGGGGCTTTCACCAAGGGCCTCAAGATACCAGGCCTGATGTAGCGGCCCGGATCCCCTGGGACTGCGCCCCGGCCCCTGGGGCGACAGCGGCCGCGATACGATAAGGACTAACGCGATGGGGGATGAAAGCGGCCGTTCGGAAGCCGTGTATTGGGGACGGAGATAAGGAGGGAAGCACTTGATATACCCGGGTCCAGTGGCAAGGCTGGTCGAGGAGCTGGAGAAACTGCCCGGAGTGGGACCCAGGACCGCCCAGAGGCTGGCCTTCCACATCCTCAAGGTGCCGGAGGAAGAGGCCTGCGCGCTGGCCAGGGCCATCATCGAGGCCCGGGAAAGGGTCTCCTACTGCACCCGCTGCTTCAACCTGGCGGAAGGGGGGCTCTGTGAGTTCTGCTCGGATCCCCGAAGAGACCCAAAGGTCATCTGCGTGGTGGAAAGACCCCAGGACATAGTGGCCCTGGAGAAGACCGGCGAGCACAGGGGCCTTTACCACGTGTTGGGCGGGGCCATCTCTCCCATCGACGGCATAGGGCCGGACGACCTCAGGATAAGGGAGCTGCTGGAGAGGGTCAGGCAGGACGGGGTGGTGGAACTGATAGTGGCCACCAACCCAAGGGTGGAGGGCGAGGCGACCGCCCTTTACATCGCCGACCTGTTCCGACCGCTGGGAGTGAAGGTCACCAGGATCGCCAGCGGGCTCCCGGTGGGCGGTGACCTGGAATATGCCGACGAGATCACCCTGGGAAGGGCCCTGAGGGGAAGGAGGGAGATCTGAAGGGCGAGCCGCCCGCTCAAGGGCCGAGATCGTTCCAGCAGAACGTCATTGGGCAGAGGCCTACCCCAAGAGTGGAGCAGCCCAGAACACGAGCCCTCCCGGAACTGGATGAACTGCGTCTTTACTGCAATAATGTTAGGATAATGCCCTCGCCCTCCAGGCTGCCCCGAAGGCGGCTTAGGACCCGGCCACAGATGATGCGTAGGCCCTGACGGGGAGCGGCGGGATGGAGGGCAGGAGAAAGGGGTCGCCAGCGCCTGAAGGGGGCTGGCCAAGGCCAGCCGGGTCGAGGATATAGCTGATCGAAGAAAGTTTCCCGAGGAGGTAGACAGAGGGTGTCCTTGGTGGTTCAGAAATACGGCGGCACCTCGGTGGCGGATACCGAGAAGATAAAGAACGTGGCCCGCCGGGTTGTGGCCACGAAGGAGGAGGGCAACCAGGTGGTGGTGGTTATCTCCGCCCTGGGAGACACCACCGACAGGCTTCTTCAGCTGGCGCACAGCATCTCTAAGCGTCCCCCCGCCCGGGAACTGGACATGCTCCTCTCCACCGGGGAACAGATATCGGTGGCCCTCCTCTCCATGGCCATCCACGAGCTCGGCCACGACGCCATATCCTTCACCGGTGCCCAGGTAGGCCTGATCACCGACAGCGCCCACACCAAGGCCCGCATCATCCGGGTGGAGGGAGGCAGTATCGAGGAGAGCCTCAGGCAGGGAAAGATAGTGATCGTGGCGGGCTTTCAGGGAGTCACGGTGGACAACCAGATAACGACCCTGGGACGAGGGGGCTCGGATACCACCGCCGTGGCCTTGGCGGCGGCCCTCGGAGCGGATATATGCGAGATATACACCGACGTGGACGGGGTGTTCACGGCGGATCCCAGGCTGGTCCCGGAGGCCAGGAAGATACCTCGGCTCTCCTACGAGGAGATGCTCGAGATGGCGGCCACGGGGGCAAAGGTGTTGCAGTTGAGGAGCGTGGAATTCGCCAGGAATTACAGGGTGGTGGTACACGTGAGATCCAGTTTTCACCAGGGCGAGGGCACCTGGATCGTGCCCGGCGAGGAGAGCATGGAAAGGGCCATCATCAGCGGGGTCACGCATGAACTGGGAGAGGCGAAGGTGACCGTCCTCGACGTCCCCGACCGGCCCGGGGTGGCGGCCTCCCTGTTCAGGGCCCTGGCCGACGCCAACATCAACGTGGACATGATCATACAGAACGTGAGCGAGGATAACCGGACCTCCATCTCCTTCACGGTGATGAAGGAGGACGCCGAGAGGGCAGCGGAGATCAGCCGCGAGGTGGCCGAGAGACTGGGCGCCGGCGGGGTCACGGTGGACGAGAACATCGCCAAGGTGAGCCTGGTGGGAGCGGGCATGAAGACCCACCCCGGCGTGGCTGCCAGGATGTTCGAGGCCCTGGCGGAAAAGGGCATCAACATTGAGATGATAAGCACCTCGACCATAAAGATAAGCTGTGTCGTCCGGGCCGACCAGGTGGAAGAGGCGGTGAGGGCCGTCCACAGCAAGTTCGGGCTGGAAAGGGGCGTGGTCCTCGGAGAGTAGCGGCGCCCGGCCCTCCCCCTTCCTGGAGGGATTTCAGCACG
This sequence comes from Candidatus Geothermincolales bacterium, assembly GCA_037478635.1. GTDB lineage: Bacteria > Actinomycetota > Geothermincolia > Geothermincolales > RBG-13-55-18 > JACVJK01. Next base: position 13,799 of record JBBFMI010000014.1, read on the forward strand.
ACACCACGATTTCGATTCGACTGGCAGAGCCGTTTTTTATAGCGAGGTGGTCAGTATGTCCCGGCAGTACAGGGTAGCCATAGTCGGGGCCACCGGCATGGTGGGCAGGACGATGCGGGAGATCCTCGAGGAGAGGGATTTCCCAGTGGCGGAGCTGAAGCTCCTCGCCTCCGAGAGGTCGAGGGGACTGCGCCTTCCCTACCGGGGCGAGGATATCGAGGTGGAAGTATTAGAAGAGGGGTCCTTCAAGGGACTGGACCTGGCCCTGTTCTCGGCGGGAGCCGAGGTGTCGCGGCGGTTCGCCCCCATAGCGGCATCCCAGGGCGTGCTGGTGGTGGACAACAGCAGCGCCTTCCGCATGGAGGAAGACGTCCCCCTGGTGGTCCCCGAGGTCAATCCCGAAGATGCCTTCCGCCACCGGGGCATCATAGCCAACCCCAACTGCTCCACCATCCAGATGGTGGTGGTGCTCAAGCCCCTGCACGACGTTGCCCGGCTGAAAAGGGTCATCGTCACCACCTTCCAGTCGGTCTCGGGTACGGGCAGGGAGGCGGTGGAGGAGCTCAGGAAGCAGACCGGCGAGGTGCTGGAGGGCAGGGAACCCACCCCCCGGGTTTATCCTCACCGGATAGCCTTCAACTGCCTGCCCCACATCGACGTTTTCATGCCCAACGGTTATACCAAGGAAGAGATGAAGATGGTGAACGAGACCAGGAAGATAATGGGACTGCCAGAGCTGGCAGTCACCGCCACCACCGTGAGGGTGCCGGTTTTCGTGGGGCATTCCGAATCCATTTACGCCGAGTTCGAGGAGGATATGGACGCTGCTCGGGCCAGGGATATCCTCGGCAAGGCGCCCGGGGTGGTGGTGGTGGATGACCCAGCCAGAAACCTGTATCCCCTGGCGGTGGACGCGGCGGGAAAAGACCCCTGCTACGTGGGAAGGATAAGGGAGGACATATCGGTTAAGAACGCCCTGAACATGTGGATCGTGGCCGACAACCTGAGAAAGGGGGCCGCCCTCAACGCCGTCCAGATCGCGGAGCTGGTATTGGGGACGTCTTGAATGTCGAGGGCTGAGACCTGTGAGGTTAGTGGGTGAACGGGCACAACGGGCACCGGGCATGGTGTCGGTTCGAACGGTGGGAAGCGACCTTTTAGGTCGTCTTGAACTGGTTGCCGTGGTCCGGGGAGTGGGGTGAGCGCCGGAGTCGACATGAACCAGGACTCGAGACTGCCAGGCGGCGGAAGATCGGCGCCGCTGTGCGCGTTCCACCCGGAACGCTCGGCCGACGCGATCTGCGTGGGATGCGGCATCCCCCTCTGCAGGGAGTGCGTGAGAAAAAGCGGCATCTTTCACCTTTGTCCCCGCTGCTTCGCCCAGCGCGCGTCCGCTTTCCCAGGCGGAGCCTATCTGCCCCCGCCCTTCACGATCCAACCTGGATGGACTCCGACGAGCCCGCCCCAAACTTATCCGTCCGCCGTCGACGTAAGGGGGTTCCCGTACGGTGAAAGAGACCCAAGGGAGCTCAGGTGGAGACAGAAGAACTGGAACATAACCGAGGTGATGCTCGCCCTGCTCGTGATCTTCGTCGTTTACAGCGCCGCCGGGGCAGTGGTGGTATTCGCTTTCGGAAGGTCCCTCCTTGCCAGCTCCCTCTCCTATGTCCTCGTGTTCTGTCCGCTGGTCTTAGTTTGCACGGCATGGATCCTGAGGCGCCACGGAAAGGGGCTGGATTCCCTGGTGACCTCCCCCTCTTCCTGGAGCCGGGTCGTCCTTTATGGCGCCGTCGGCGCTCCCGCCTCCCTGGCCATAAGCTACGGCGCGCTTTTCCTCATTCTCTTGATAATATACGCCCTGGTGGGCAGGATACCCGAGCAGCTCAGGGGACAGGAGCTCCCATCGTCGGGTCCGGCGGCACTGGCCCTGACCGTGATGGTGGTGGTGGTCCTTGCCCCCATCTTCGAGGAGGTCTTCTTCCGGGGATTGCTCTACCCCACCTTGAGGAATCGGCTCGGTGTCTGGGCGGCGGTGCTCCTGAACGGCCTCATCTTCGGCGTGCTCCACTTTCAGCCCCTTTACATGCTGTCGCTTTCGCTGGTGGGAGCGATCCTCGCCTATCTTTACGAGAAGACGGAGAGCATCGTGGCCCCGATGCTCGCCCACGGGATTTATAACGCCCTGGTGGTCATCATAGCCCTGCTCCTGGGCTGGAACCTGTTCTGACGTTTCCTCTCCCGGTTCGAACCGGGTTGTGTTGCACGAAAGGTATCTACCCGTGCCTTTTTCGATCCATTCCTTTGAAGATAACGCAAGAAAGTGAGGACATATCTTGATGGGCGGGCTCCGTGTTTCCCAAAACACACGCCGGTCGGTGGCCACCATGGCCCTCCTCGAGGACCGAGCCCCTATGGCGCCTCTATCCATCCCTCCCGCCGGGTTGCTCTCGGCAAGTTACCCTTCCGGCCCCCACTGGCCCATTCCCTTTTCTTGAAAGGCGCTGGGAGGGAAAGCGCCTCGTCCCACGGGGGTTATATAATCGGTTAGTCGGTTAAGTCGGCCGGAGAACAGGAGGTGGGGCATTGAGGTGCCGCCGTTGTGGTGAGGAAGTCCCCGAGGACTCCAGCTTCTGCATCTTCTGCGGCGAAAGGCTCGAACGGGAAGGCGGCGGGGCCCCGCTTTCCTTCCAGGCCCAGGGAGGCGCCCCGCCATCTCGAGGGGATGGTCCGGGGGAAGGCGAGAAAGGGACCCGGGGAGAACCTCCCCACCGGGGCCGGGAGGAGCGGCGAATCGCCTCGGTGGCGGGGGAAGGCGAGGAAGGCGTCCCTGCTGGGGTATACCTTCCACCGGAAGCGGATCTGGCCGAGCCGGCGGCTGTTACTGGAATGCCCGCGGAGTCCTTCCAGCCCGCCGGAGAAGGGGAGCCCGGGGCGGAGGAGGCGCCGGAGGCCGCGGACGGGTCCCCGATGGTCGAGGCGCCGCCCACCCCGGACCAGGTGCCCGGGCAGGTGGTGGTCCTGCACCGGCACCAGGAGGACGCCACCCGGTACGC
>JBBFMI010000015.1:0-16807 GCA_037478635.1 Candidatus Geothermincolales bacterium
CGTATAGTGGAGGCCCAGCGGAGGAGGCTCCTGGACTTCGACCACCGGAAGTTCGAGGAGGAATTGCGGAAAATAGTCGAGAGCTTCGCTTCTTCTTCCACGGGATGCGATAAGGCAGTGGCGGAGGTGGCGGGACCGTGAGGGTTCACCAGATCTGCCCGCGGCTACAGTACGGTGACGCGGTGACGGGGCAAGTGCTGGCCATCCACCGGGCCATATCCTCGTGGGGGTGGGAGGGGCACATCTATGCTTCCAGCCACGACGACTCCATGGCGGCCCTGAACGAGGGGCTCGATGGTTATCGAAAGTACGCCAGGAACAAGGGCGATGTCCTGATCTACCACTACTCCATATATGACGACAACCATCGCCTGTACCTGAAGAGCCGGAACCGCAAGATCTTCTATTACCACAACATCACGCCCCCACGATTTTTCGAGCCCTACGAACCCTTCCTGGCGGAGATGTGCAGGAGGGGCAGGGAACTACTTCCCAGGTTGGCCGATTGCGACCTGGCCCTGGGGGTTTCGGACTACAACCGCCGGGAGCTGGTGGAGGCGGGGTTCGAGGAAAAAAGGACCGGCGTCTTGCCCCTCATATTGGACCTGGACAGGCTCCAGGGCAGGTACAGCCACGGCATCCTCAGGGGGTTGCAGGACGGAAAGACCAATGTCTTGTTCGTGGGTCGGCTGGTACCCAACAAGAGGATAGAGGACCTCCTGGACCTTTTCGCGGCATACCACCACCGGGTGAACATCCGGTCGAGACTCTTGCTCGTGGGGGCCACCTGGTCCCTGGCGTATAACCGGGAGCTAGCCCTGCGGGCCCGGAAGAGAGGCCTGCAGAGGGCGGTGGTGATACCCGGCTGGTCGTGGGGCGTGAGCGACGAGGACCTGGGAGCATACTACCGTGCCGCCCACCTGTTCGTGACCTGCAGCGAGCACGAGGGTTTCTGCGCGCCTATCCTCGAATCGATGCTCTTCGGTGTCCCCGTGCTGGCGAGAGAGGCGGCGGCCATACCCTCCACCCTGGGAGACGCGGGAGTCCTGTTCAGGGAATTGGACCTTCCCCTTCTCGCGGAAGTGATGGAAGAACTCGTTTTCAACCGGGACCTCAGGGCTGCATTGCAGCAGAAGATGAGGGAAAGACTCCAGCACTTCAACCCAGAAATTTTGGCGGGAAGATTGAGAAAGCTCGTGGAATCGGTGGCGGGCGTGGGTTAAAGCGGGGAACGCAGAAAGGGACATGGAAAAGGCAAGAGACTTCTTCATCCGTTTTCCCTTTGAGAGGGGCGAACATATCTCGGTTCTGGTCTTCTTTCTCCTTCTTACCCTCGTATTCACCTGGCCCCTTGCCCTCCATTTACATGATGGTGTTCTGGGGGGGACAGGTGACCCCATGCTTAACACCTGGATCATAACCAACGGGATAAGAAAGCTGTTCACCTGCCCCGGCGCATTCTTCCAAGGCAATATCATCTATCCCTCCCGGGACGTGGTCGCCTATTCGGAACACCTTTTTTCCATGGCCCTGTTGGCCACTCCCATTTACCTGGTCTCCCGGAACCCGCTGTTCTCTTACAACATCCTCCTGGTGCTGGGGGCGGTTTTCTCGGCGTGGGGTACTTATCTGCTGTTGAAGGAGTTGACCGGAAGCCGATGGGCGGGCGTGGTGGCAGGCGCTTTCTTCGCCCTGAGCCCATACAAGATAAGCCATGTGGGACACTTGCAGATCATGTTCACTCCGTTTCTGCCCTTCTGCTTGCTGTTCTTGGTCAGGGCAGCCCGGGAGGGTGGATGGAAGAACTTCCTCTTATTCGGTCTTACCTGCGCTGGACAACTTCTCTACAGCTGGCATCAGGCCGTGTACGGGATTGTTGCCCTGGGCTTTGCCTGGCTGTGGTTGCTTATGACGAGAGGAAGGGGGAGCGGCAGGCGGCTTGTTGCCTGTTTGGCGGTGTTGATGTCGGTGGGGTTTTTGACCATCCCTTTCGCCATCCCATACCTGAGGGCGCATCGGCGACTTCCCGTTTTCGAGCGAAGCCTTTTAGAGGTCAGGGGTTTTTCCTGTTCCTTCGGCGATTTCTTGAACGTATTACCTCAAAGCGTCTTCTATGGGGAAGCTCCCGACCCCTTCAGGGCGGCTTTCATCGCCCACGAAAAGGTGCTTTTTCCTGGCGTGACGATTATACTGTTGGCTTTGGCCGGCCTGTTATTCTTGCGTAAAGAGGATGAGTCGAGAGCCCACCTGAAATGGTCTACCCCCTTCTTTCTCTTGCTCGGGGTACTTTCGCTGGTATTCTGCTTCGGGGAACGGATCGGGAAATTTAAAAACTACTTGTTCATCGCCCTTTTCAAAACGGGTTTCCTCAGGTTTTCCCGGGTGCCCGCCCGTTTCTTCATCCTGGTAAGCCTTTCCCTGGCCGTGCTGGCCGGGTGGGGCGTGGCCAGGATACTTCGCCTTTGGGCGGAGGCGGGGCTGGCGCTTCCCATGAGGAGGTTCTTCGCCCTGGGACTGGTGACGCTCTTGAGCCTGGAGATCGCCACTTTTAACCTACCGGTGATAGAGGTTACGAGGGGTGGGCGCATACCGGAGGTCTACCGGTGGTTGCAGGAGATAGAAGGAGCTCGGGTGGTGGAACTGCCCACCCTTCCACTGGCGGGCGCCGGTCGATACGACCGTTACTTGGATCTTTTGCCCGAAAACCCTGGCGATTACTTCGCCCATCAGGGCCTGCTCATCTATTACAGCCTTTTCCACCGGCGGGACACCCTCAACGGATACAGCGGCTATTTCTCGCCCTGGTATAACCGCATCTTCACCGAACTCCAGTCCTTCCCTTCGCCCCGCGCCATCTCGCTGCTACAGGGGTTAGGGGTCACCCATGTCGTCTGGTACTGGGACATATATCCTCTCAAGATGCGGGATGAGATGCAGCGGAGGTTGGAATCTCAGCCAGAGTTGAAGTGGGTAGGGGATTTTGAGAATAGGTCGGTGTATCAATTGGTCCCCGGAAACACCATGTCCGACACCACGGGGCTTGAGGTCGAGGTCACAGTGCCCGAGGTTATCCGTCCGGGATCTCCCTTCGTCGCCGGATTACAGGTCATCAACGTCTCTGACAGGGCTTTCGTGCAGGTCATCGAGGACCGACAGCCGGTCAGGCTGACCTTCTTAGACGGGGAAGGTAACCCGGTCTCGAGGGCTGAGTCTCACTACTGGTGCCCCTTCTTCCTGGAGCCCGGCGAAAGGCAGGTGGCCCCGGTCTTCGTGAAGGGGGGACTACCCGGAGAGGGGGATTACCTTTTGAGGATAGAGGTGGATGGGGTGCTCGGCCCACGGGAATTCCAGCTCCCGGTGAGGATCGAGGAGATGGCGGACTCCGAGGATCCCCAGAGGTTGGAGGGGAGAGTTGAGTTCACCGGAGAGGAGACGGTGCGCATACCCTCTCCAGAAGGGCTTTATCCCCTTACCTTCAAGATCACCAACCTGGGTGACACTTACTGGGTCTCGGGCAGGGCGAGCAAGGTCGAGGAAGTGGAAAGGCCCACTGGGCTGGTCCACCTGGCCCTCCGGTGGGAAAAAGAGGCGCCCCTGTGGGAGGAACAGCGGGGCACTCTTCCCTGTGACCTTGCTCCCGGGCAACAGGCGGTGGCACCCACCTTGGTTCGTCCCCCCCGCGAGCCGGGTCGGTACAAGCTCTTCGTGGGCCTTGCCGACGAGGGCTACTCCTGGTTCGGAAACGTGGTGGTGCTGGACGTGGAGGTGGGCGGGAAGTGAAAAAGTCGCTCCGTAGGTGGGAGCAAAAGGGCCGGGATCGGAGGCCAGGGATCCGGGGGATCGGAACGTTCGCGGAAGGGATACTCCTCTTTGTTATTCTGGCAATTATCTTCGCCCTGGCCTTGGCGTGGCGCCTGAGATATGCCAACCAGGCCGAGATGTACACCTACGACAGCTATTTTTACCTGGTGCTGGCCCGTAATCTGCGTAACTCTTTTTTCTACGGGGTGGCAGGCCACCCTCACGTCAAGTTCCTGCCTCTGTACCCGATGGCCATGGCCTTCATGGGGCTTTTCACCGGGGATTGGAACCTGATCGCCCGCATCTCCAACCCGCTTTTCTCCTCTCTGTGCGTTTTTCCCCTTTACCTTGCCGGAAGGGAGTTCTTCGGCCGCAGGGCGGGGTTGGCCGCCGCCGCCGTTTACGCCGTGGAGCCCATCACCACTTACTGGTCGTCGGTACCCATGTCGGAGGGCTTGTTCACCTTGCTCCTCTGCCTATCCGCCATGGGCCTAGCCCGCTGGTGGAGAAGGGGAGGGAGGGGATGGCTTTACCTCTCTGCCCTCTTTGCCGGGCTTTCCACGGTGACCCGGTGGGAAGGGCTCCTTTTTTTGGCCTTGATCGGTTTGGCCGCTCTCCTCTTCTGGGCGAGGGGGAGGCTAAGGCTTGAACACCTGGTCGCCTTCGGTGTGATCGCCCTGATCCCCCTCGGACTTTACCTGATCAGGAACCAACTGACCTTCGGCAACCCGCTCAAGAGCGCTTATCTTCAGGAGGTGGAACGGGCGGAATCCCTGGGGCTCGCTTTCGGCGCCGGGGAAAGGCTGAGGAGATACCTCCTTTTCGGGGACCTGGATCCCTTGAGGTTCGGGACGCGCCTTTACCCCTATGCCTTTCTGCTCCTCGGGTACGGGGGCATCGTCTACTGTCTGCTGCGCTGGGAATCGAGGGGAAAGGGCCTATTCCTCGGGCTGTGGGTCTTCCTGGTGGGGCAACTGCATTTCCTGTGGTACTTCTTATCCAACCGTTTCCTGTATCCCTCGGTTCCGGCCATGTGCTTGGGGGCCGGGGCCTTGCTGGGGGTGCCCTGGCCCGGTCTGAAGGGTGGCAGGGGGTGGTTATATAGGATGTGGGCGTTGCTCCTTTTAGCCATCACGGTCCTTTTCCTCTTTTTCCTGGCCCGCCCCGCCACGGAAGACTTTTTCCTGAAGAGCATAAGGGCGCTCGACGATGACACCGGCGGCATGGCGGCACGGGAAGCCCTGACCTGGATGAGAGATCAAAGGCTGGATGGGGAAGTGGTCACCAACCTGGGACCCGCCGCCTCCTTCTACCTGGGGAGGGACGCCCTCTTCTTGGGGGAATGGCAGTACTTTGAGCCCGCCGACGTCAGGCAGGAGGAGTTCCTCGAAGATGTCAAGGCTAAGAATGTGCGCTATTTAGTGCTTTATGCCTGGGAGCCCTCGCCCGAGGCCGCCTTTCGACTCGCATGCCTGGACCTGGGCTTACTGACCCATATGAGATTACTCGGCACCTGGCACTCCCCGCCCAATCACGATATAAACCGCGACAGTTACGCTTTCGTTTTTGAGATTGAGGGGATCGGATCCGAAGGGGGAGGTTGAGGTCGGCGATTCGATCTATTAGGTTTAACGAGGCGGACAATAAGGCCCTTTATCTTGGTAAGGAAAGGGGACAATGGGAAGGACAAAAGAAAGCAAACGGGTCAGCGCAAAAGAAAAACACATCGGTGGCTTTCCTCACGCCCTGGTGGTCAAGGGTTCACCCCTGCAGTTAGAGCTCGCGGTGAGCGCTGCCGGTTCTAAGGTCACCCTTGGGATCGATATATATTCCAGCGGCCCCCATGTCCACCCCGAAAGACACCTGGGATACCGGGTTTTCCTCCTTCCTGCTGGTAAGACTGACCACTCCCTACTGGTGAGGTTGAACCTGTACGGAGACCCGGGGGAGTTCGTGAGCGTCGAGGCCGATGGAATGGCATTGGAGCCGGTGGAGGGGTGGCACAACCCGGATTTCGTCATCTCGCCGGTCTTGGACGTAGCCTTGGTGGTTACGTCAGACGACCGGGAGCTGGAAAGGGTACAGATCCCGTGTTACGTGCACGACGGTTCCCTTTTGGAGAGATATTACGCCCAGGAAACCCACCAGGAAGCCTATTCTGGCGAGGGAAACGTCTTCTTGGACGTCTTTCACCGGGAAAGGATCAGGATACTGGGCAGGCTTTTCCGCCGCTATTTCGACGGGGCGAGGAAGGTATTGGACGTCGGTTCCGGATACAGCATGTTCCGGTGCATCAGCCCGGGTTGGCCCTTTCAGGTAACCTGCTGCGACCTGGATGAACCGGCCCTGCAGGTCATCCGGGAGGAGAGTCCCGAATACCAGGTGGTGATCGCTGACGCTGCATCGTTGCCCTTCGAAGACGGGGCGTTCGACGGCCTCTTCGCCGGCGAGATCCTCGAGCACGTGGTCGAACCCGAGAGGGCCTTGAGGGAGTGGGTGAGGGTGGTACGGCCTGGAGGCATCCTGATCGTCACCACCCCCAATGCCGCGCGGCTCATGAACCGGATAAACCGTTCTCGTGACCCGGTGAACCCGGAACACCTGAATGAGCTCACCTACCGGGAGCTCTGGAGGCTCTTCGAGGACGAAGGTTTGAGGGTGCTCTATTCCCGGGGAATTCACCTGGAATTCTTGTTCAACTACTTCCGAAGGGGAAAGAAGATAGACCTGATCGCTACCCGCTTCAACCGCCCGGCCTTTCGGCCGTTGATAAGGTTTTCCATGGCGCTGGGGGCCTTGGCCCGGCCCTTTGCCTACAACCTGGTTTTCGTGTTGAAGAAGCCCGATGGTTGATGCCGAGGCCGGTTAAATTCAGCGGGAGGGCAGGCCCGGAACGGGGGAATGGCGGGCCGGAAAGGTCACGGTAAGGTAATAGCAACATGGATGGCATCGCGCAGATCTAAGGCAGGGAGTTCGACCATGGGAGACGCTGGCGACCTCGAGAGGTTCTTTTCCCCTCGCAGCGTGGCGGTGGTAGGTGCCACGCCCAACCGGAGCAAGGGAGGCTACAACCTGGTGGCGAACCTCTTGGAGTGTTTCTCTGGCCCCGTATATCCAGTCAATCCCAACTACCAGGAGATACTTGGGGTGAAGTGCTACGCGAGGGTTTCGGAGATACCACATCCTCCGGACCTGGCGGTGGTTTTCGTCCCCGCCCGGGCGGTGCCTGGGGTTCTCGAGGACTGTGGCCGGGCAGGCGTAAAGGCCGTGGTGGTCGAGTCAGGCGGGTTTGCGGAAGTCGGTCCAGAGGGCAGGGAGCTGGAGGAGGTATGCCTGGAGGTCGCCGGGCGCTTCGGCATGAGGATATGGGGACCCAACTGCACCGGGTTGGTTAACACGGACCCCTTCATATTCACGCCCTTCATGCGGGCTCCCCACGTCCACCGGAGGCTGGAGCCCGGCAGCCTGGGGATCATCGCCCAGAGCGGGATGTTGGCGGCGGGTTTCATGCTCCAGTACGTGGTCTCGGGCTTCTTCAAGGTCAGCAAGGCCTGTGCCATCGGGAACAAGATGGATATCGACGAGGTGGAGGTGCTGGAGTACCTGAAGAATGACCCGAAGACCAGGTCGGTGGTGGCATACCTGGAATCGGTGGAAAGGGGCAGGGAGTTCCTGAGGGTGGCCGGGGAGATGAGGGGCCGCAAGCCACTGGTGGTCTTGAAGGGCGGGCGTCATCCCGAGGCCGCCAAGGCAGCCCTTTCCCATACCGCGAGCTTGGCCGGCGCCGATGAGGTGGTGGACGGGGCCTTGAAGCAGGTGGGCGCCATCAGGGTGTACGATTTCCACGACCTGATGAACCTGGGCAAGGCCTTTTCCCTCCATCCCGAACCCTTCAGGTTATCAACCCCGGAGGGAAAGGGGGTGGCCCTGATCACCGTGACGGGGGGAGGAGGGGTGGTCACCACCGATCTGGTGAGGGACATTGGCCTTTGCGTTTCGGAGCTGGAAAGCAATACCTTGGAGCGCCTGGGCGGGCTTTTCCCCGAGTGGATGCCCCCCTCCAACCCGGTGGACATCTGGCCCACGGTGGAGAGGCGCGGCCTGGAGGCCTTCGCCGATACCCTGGAGGCAGTGCTCGAAGATGAAAGGGTCGACGGGGTGATCCTATTGCCCTTCGCCTCCCGCGCCCTGGAGGCGTTTCCCTTCGAGAGGATAGGGAAACTTGCCGTGGAGAGTCGCAAGGCCGTTGTGTCCTGGGTTTTCGGGGATGTGCGGTTCTTCGGGGAATACGAGGCGCGGATGAGGGAGTATTCCATTCCCGTCTACACCGACCTGCGCTCGAGTGTGCTGGCCTTGTGGGCGTACCTGGAGTTCTCCAGGGAGGCAAGGGACAGGATGGAAGGACCAGCCCGAGGGCGAGGTCTTTATGTTTAGGTCAGTGCGGGTCATGACGGACGGATCTCAGCGGGTGGTCCCCGATTCGCCCAGGGCGTTATGGCCGCCGGCGATGCTCCCGTTGAAGAGGAAGTAGACCGGCCTCTCGGCCACCACCGGCAGGTCGGATTCCACCTTCACCGACACGTCTCCCCTCGGGCCGTCGTGGACCCCGATGCCCAGCTCGTCCCGGTGCACCGCCACCGTGAAGCGGGAGCGGGCCTTCACCCGGACCTGCTTGGTAAGGTTGCTCCCGTCCCCGCACATGTAGCGCAGGGTCACCGTGGCGTCCCTCTCCTGGGGGTTCTGCAGGCAAAGCCAGGTGTGGAACCCGGGCCGGGTGCAGCCCTCGGCGAAGTACCAGGTGGTGGAGGGAGCTCTCACGGCAAAGGAATCGTGGCCTCCGGCCCAGGTCTGGCCCTCGGCGGAATAGCGGTAATACATGGCCCTTTCCACCATTAGACCTTCCCCGGGGGAGATCACCCGGGTGCTGTTCTCCAGGCCGCTTATGTAGGAGTTCACGTGGAAAGTGAAGCGGGATCTGGGGGGCAGGTTTACCACCCGTGCCACCGAACGGCCGGAGGGGAGCATGAAGCGGATCTCGGCGGGCATTTCCCTCTCGGTGGGGTTCATGAGCAGGGTGAACTGGTCGAACCCGTTGCCGGTGTATCCCTCGGCGAGGTAGGCGCGGCTACGGATCTCTTCTTCTTTCCAAGGCTCTGGGATCTCCAAATATGGCAGGGTAGCGCGGTGGGCGGGGTCGCGGCGGAACATGGGCCACCATGCGGCCCTGGGATTCCATCTCCCCACCTGGAAACAGAAGACCCTTCCGGGCTCCCCGTCCACGCCATGACCCACCACCAGCTCGGCGTGGCCATCCCCGTCCAGGTCCCCCACCGCCGGCGAGTTCTGGATGTTGGCATGGGTGTTGTATTCGAAGATCTTGTTCCCGCTCCCGTCGTAGGCGATGACGGCATGGCCTTCCCCCAGGACCACGTCGGCCCTTCCGTCGCCGTTCACGTCGGCGATGATGGGAGAGCCCAGCTTGTCGCAGGCGTAAGTCCTGGCCCTCCAGCGTAACCTTCCATCGTGCCCCCAGCAGTAGAGCCAGGTGTCGCTACAGGCATTGACGACTTCCGGTAGCCCGTCGCCGTCCAAGTCCCCCAGGGCGGGAGAGGAGAAGACGTTTCCCTCGGTGTTGGTGGGCCAACCGGGGAGGCTCTCGCCTTTATAGTTGAAGGCGTAGACGTGTTTGCCGTCGGCATATGGAAGATAAGTGGGTTGTCCGGGCGTGGTGTTCTGCCAGTAATGCCCGGTGCCCACCACCACGTCGGGGAAGCCATCCATGTCCAGGTCTCCTACGGCGGGGGATGACCAGACCACCTGGGGTATGGTCTTGGGATAACCCGCCTTGATGGAGCCGTCCCCTTCGAAGGCGTAGAGGAGTCCTCCCCGGGGCCAGGGCCAGTTGGGGCCGCTCCAGCAATCGGCGCCTATCAACACCTCGTCCTTGCCATCTAGGTCGATATCGGCACAGGCCGGAGAGGACCAAACCGTGTCCGCGTTGTAGTATTGCCAGGCCAGGGGCCCCTGATAGTGCCAGGCGGTTATGTAGTGGCCCCAGCTTCCCACCACTATCTCCAGGTCGCCATCGCCGTCCAGGTCCCCGCTGGAAGGGGAGGGGAACACCTCTTTCCTCCCGAAGGCGGTGCCGGCGAACTTAGGCCATCCCCATTGAGACAGAGGCCTTCCCTGCCAATCCAACCCGTGGACGTAGCCGTCGTAGGAGCCCACGAAGACCTCCAGTTTGCCATCGCCATTGCAGTCCACGGCCATGGGGGTGGATTGGATGGGACCACCTGCCTGGTATACCCATCGCGTTTTGCCCCAGGCATCGATGCAGAAGAGGCGGCCCTCGTAGTTGCCGACGAGTATCTCCGCCTTTCCGTCTCCATCCAGGTCGGCCAAGGTGGGGCTACAGTGTTTTATCATCCCTCCCACCGAGGCCACCCATTTTAACGTTAGCCCGGGAGCCGCGGCCGACGTGGCGATCTGGGGTTGTCCGGGGAAAGCGGGTATGGACATGAGGACCGCGATTAGTAAGGGAAATACCAGGGAGATTTTATTTGGTCGGAAGCACTTTTCTCTTCGTGTCAGCTTCATGGCCCAGGTAGAGTAAAGAAAACCGCCTTTTTTGATGACTGAACCTATGAGTTTCATCGACATCTCCACCCCTTGTGTTTAGCCCGCGACGAGAATCGGTCGCACCTATTTTTCAAAGCTTAAAGCCCTATCCCCGATCCCTTCTTGATCGGTAAAACCGATTTGCGGATCATGTCTCTGGTGTCCGATAGAATATCAAAAACCGATCGAATGGAAAACGATAAGCGTGCAAACGGCGATGACCATGAGCTTTCTAAGATAAGGAGTACAGGGGAAAGGGTTCAGCTTGGATGATGAAGCCGGATAGGCCAAGCCGGACGTTGGTATGGGCAAGCCTTTGAATTGAGCGTGTCAGGGCATGATGGGGATCGAAAAGATATTTGAATAGAAGGGCTTCACCGCAGAAGGGCTAGATTGCTGCAGGTAAGGAGATTTGCTGGTAGGTCGCGTCCTGATGTGTGCTTATTTATGGCATGGGTGAAAATTTTATGACTCACTACGGTAGAGCGTATTATCCAATTGGGCGAGAAAGCGATATCAGGTACGCTCGCGGATGTGACGGATGAATGAACGAGAAAGCAACGATAAGTTTCATCGTGGTTAACCGTAACGGCGAGGGGATCCTGGGAAGGTGCCTTGATTCCATCTTCTCCCAGGATCTCGGCGAGCCTTACGAGGTGGTCGTGGTGGACGACGCCTCCACTGACGGGAGCGTGGAGCTGGTCAGGGCTTCCTATCCCCGGGCTCGCCTGGTGGAGATGAAAAGGAACAGGGGCCCCGCCGCCGCCAAGAACGTTGGGGCGGCCGTGGCCAGGGGGGAGGTGTTAGCCTTCCTCGACAACGATGTGGCGCTGGAAAAGAGTTGGGCCAGGTCCATGCTTTCCGTCCTCAGGTCGGATCCCCGGGTCGGGGCATGCGCCTCCCATATACTTTTCGAGAAGTGGAAGACTTTTCAGAACAGTACGGGTGGACTGGTGAACTTGCTGGGCTATGCCTGGGAAAGAGGGATCTACCTTCCCGACTCGCGGACCTATTCCCTGAACCGGTGGGTCACCTATGCCTGTTCCGCCGCCATGGCGGTGCGCCGGGACGTATTTGATTCGGTGGGGGGATTTGACCCCCACTACTTCTACCTGTACGAGGACGTGGACCTGGGCTGGCGGATCAATCTCGCGGGATACCGAGTGGTATACGTCCCGGAGGCCAGGGCATTCCATCGATTATCGGCCACCATGGGCCCCGGAAGACGTAGGAACGAGTACCTCTCCGTCCGTAATCGCATCTATACCTTGCTGAAGAACCTGGAGGCCTCCACCTTGAGGATGGTGCTGCGAGAGGCGCTCTACAGACTCTTTTACGACGGTGCGTTTTTCCAGTACGGTAACGGGGAGGGAAAACTTAAGAAGGTGATGGTGCCCTGTCGGGCGCTTTTCTGGAACCTTTTGGGACTTCCCCGCATACTCCGGTGGAGGAGGTCTATGCGGTCGACAAGGAAGATCAGGGATTCCGAGCTCATCGCCTCGGGGATCCTCATACCCACTCTCGTGTTCCCGGAGATAGGCAAGGACCCGAGATTGTCCGGGGTGATGGTAAGGGATCTTTCCAATGGACCGGCCCCCAGGAGGTTGTGGATCGGGAAAAGGAAGTGCGGGGGGCTTGTTTACGGCTGGTACCAGCCCGAAAAGTCCGCCTCCGGGCTTTCCTTCCGTTGGACGGGGGAGCGGGCGGGTTTCCGGCTCAGGGCCTCTGGGCGTGACAAGGTTCTTTACCTAGTGACTTTGAGCGGTAACCCTGAAGGTGGTTCCGTGGTGGAAGTATGGATCGACGGGTACAAAGTCGGGGATATAAGGGTTGGAGGCGGATTGGCGGTCCACCGCCTCCCCCTTCCCCTTGGTGGTCCCAGTGGGGGCAAAGGCAAGGAGTGGAGAGGAGAGATACGGGTCATCAACCCGTTTGTGCCCGCCAAGCTGGGGGTGGGATTAGATGGGAGGTCCTTAGGCATAGGGGTCGTGGCGGTAGGCACATCAAAAACGCCGGTAGCGGCAGATTACCCTCGAGCTTTTCCGAGCCCGGGGGATTCTGCCCCACGAGAGATTTCCGCGGCGGAACGCGAGAGATGAGGCGAGATCGCATCGGAGGTTAAAGGCGTAAGAGATGATTGAAGCCGAGAAGACCTTGGATATCTTGCTGGTGACCTACCGGTTCGGTGCCGACATCACCGGTGGGGCGGAGAGGTATCTCTGGGGTCTTTCCGAGCGCCTTTCCCAAAGGGGGCACAGGGTAAAGGTTATCACCACCTGTTCCAGGGATTTCTACCTGTCTCCCCTGGGATACCTGGTCTGGGATTCCCACTATCCCGAGGGGGAAAGGGAAGAAGACGGGATTCAAGTGGCAAGGTTCGCGGCGGAGAACCTCTCCCCTCGCCGGGCCCGCAGGTACCGGGACGCAATCATGCGGTTCGAGGAGACTATCAAGAGGGATCCCGAAGGACTCGGGCTCTTCGTCGACCTGTTGAGAGGCAGAAAGGAACACTGTTTCCTCGTGGGATGGAAGGTCCCGGAGGATTGGATTGACGGTCCTGCCATGTGGATGGTGGGGGAGGGGATCCTCGTGGCAGGAGGGGATGAGATAGATGCCGTCGTGGCGGAGTTCGATTGCCTGGAAAAGGTCAAAATGACCCTGGACGCCAACGGGGCGCGGAGAGACTTCCCCCTTCACAGGGGAAGGGTGAAGGTAGAGATGGAATTGCCCGGCCTACCGTCGGTCGCCATCCGCTTCACGTGTTCGTCCACCAGGAGAAAAAGGAAGGGACCCCTCGTGGCCTTGAGGTCTTTGATGGTGCGGGACAAAGAGGGCTGGAGGGAATTGAGGCTTGCCCGCTCGTGGCAGGACTTCCTCGGGTCCGGCCCCGAGGAGGTAATCTGCGAATTGCTCTGGAAGTGGGGAGATCGGATGCCCGAAGCGTTGGCCGCCAGGCATGCCCTCCTTTACGGGCCCAATTCCGAGGAGATGTCGGAGGCGGTGACAGAAGCGGCGGGCTCAGCCGACCTGGTCTTGGCGGCCATGTTGCCCATGGCCACCATGGAGATGGCGGGCGAAGCAGCCCGGAGGTGGAATAAACCGCTCATATCCATCCCTCTCTTCCATCCCCGGGATCCCAACCATTATCGGAAGTCCGCCTGGGATGCCATCCGAATTTCAGCCGGCGTGGAAGTCTTTCATGAAGGGGCCGTTTCACTTCTTAGCTCCAGGGGCATTCGCGCCTTCGGGTTGGGCCCGGGTTTTGACGAACACGGCGTTGAACCGAGGCGGTGTGACGGGAAGAGGCTCAGGGAAGAACTGGGGCTGGATGACCAGCCGATGCTCCTCTGGGTGGGGAGGAAGAACGAGGGCAAGGGGTACCCGGAGGCGATTGAGGCCCTGTCCATTTTGAGGGGGAAGGGAATTGATGCAGTTCTCGTCATGGTGGGCCCGGAAGAGGATGGAAAACCGATATCGGGCGAAGGGGTCTTTTACCTCGGAAAGGTCGATCGGGAGACGCTCCTGGATGCCTACGCCGCCTCAACCCTTCTGATACACCCCTCAATCCACGAGAGCTTCTGCATGGTGTTCGGGGAAGCCTGGCTCATGGAAAGGCCGGTATTGGGAAGCTCTTATTGCCTGGCAGCGCGGAGCCTGATAAGGGATGGCGAGAATGGTTTTCTTTGCACCGATCCCGAGGATTACGCCGAGAAGGCGGAATGGCTCATCCTCCGGCCGGAGGTGGCAAGGTCGATGGGAAGGAAGGGCAAGGAGCGGGTCCTTTCCCTCAGGAGATGGGATAGGGTTATCGAGGCGATGGAGGAAGAGCTTATCGATGTAGTGAAACAATCAAAATCAGGGGCCGAAAGTCATCCGAAGGATGTCATCTAATGAAGCTTGCTCAGGTTGCAATCGCCTTCGTTTTCTGGAATGGATAATGCGGATCCAAGTCGGAACCCAGGACGATGTATGAGGATCAAAGGGAGTGGTCAACAGAGGAGGGAGGAGTATTGGCCACGGGTCGATGAGACTATTGGCCTGAGGTGCGAATCGGTTGTTGAGTCGAGGCAAGGTAGTTGCTTTTAACGGGATCGACGGAAGCAGGCGATGAATGACCGGCGTGGAAAGGCAGGAGGAAGGGACATGGTCTTGAAAGCCGGAAAGGGTTTGGGATGCCTGACGAGCATCCTCGTTCTCTTACTCGTGGTCCAATTGCCGTTGGGCCTGTTTCTGAACGCAACCCCCACCCGTGCGGAGAGCCGGGACGTGCGAAATTGGAACATCATGGGTCTGGATATAAGAGATTACAGCTCGGAGTTCAAGGCGAAAGTCCCCGCTTCCGAGCGGAAGCTGGTACGCCACCATAAAGTGGTGATCAGGTGGGAGAGCGTAAATCCCCGCCAGGGCACGTGGAACTTCTCCTATTACGACAACGAGATCAGGTCTATCCTGGCCGACGGGAGTTCTTCTATCCTCCTGCTCCTCCAGGGCCCCGTTCCCTCTTGGGCGCGAGATCCCGCATATGGCGAGTTTTCGGACAAGGCCCCACCTCGTGACCTTTCCTGGTGGCGGGAGTTCTGTTCCAAGGTGGCGGGGAGATATGGCCCGGTGGTGGACTTCTACGAGATATGGAACGAGGTGGGCTTCGACAGGGATGGGGAGGCCCTGCGGACCTTCAACGTGTGCCATTTCGGAGGCCAGGCGGAGACGGATTACCTGCCCCTCCTGCAGCTCGCCTTCGAGGCCATCAAGGAGGTGGACCCCACGGCTCTCGTGATATGCGGCGACATGATCACCACCAACAACCCGGACCCCAATGTGGGCACCGGACTTTACGCCTTGCTCTTCGACGAGGTGGGAAGGCCGGGACAGGATATATCCCTCAAGGTGGAGAGCTCGGGGGATATCGTGGCCGAGAGGCCCATGTACTTCAATTACATGGGCAGCTGGGACGGCGGTCACGACGTGGTGGGAGCCCTGCAGCCCTCCAACCAGTGGTACTTCGCCGAGGGCTGCACCCGCAGCACCTTCGACATGTGGCTGTGCCTGCAGAACCCCAACGCCAGGTCCATCCAGGTGACCGCCACCTACATGTTCGGACCCGGCCAGGGGGCCAATGTGGTCAAGACCTACACCCTTTCCCCCACCTCCCGCTTCACCATCAAGGTGGACGACGAGGTGGGCGACGAAAAGGACGTGTCGGTGAAGTTGACCTCCCCCGACCTCTTCATCGCCGAGCGTCCCATGTACTTCCATTACAACTGGAAGTGGACCGGGGGGCACGTGGTGGTGGGAGCTACGGCGCCCTCCCGGGAATGGTATTTCGCCGAGGGATGCACCAGGCCGGGATTCGAGACCTGGCTGACCCTGCAGAACCCGAATGACATGCCGGTGAACGTGAAATTACGTTACCTCTGCGGGGATGGCTACAACGCGGAAAAAAGGATCCAGATACCCTCGAAGACCCGTTACACGGTCGCGGTGCACGAAGACCGGGAAGGCATAGGGGTGCATAACAATCAGAGGGGAGACGTTTCCATCCAGGTAATTTCGGAGGATGGTGAAATAGTCGCCGAAAGGCCCATGTACTTCAATTACGGTGGGGCCTGGAACGGCGGTCACTGCGTGATGGGGACGGTAGGGAAGGCGACCCAGTGGTACTTCGCCGAGGGCTGCACCCGCAGCACCTTCGACATGTGGCTGTGCCTGCAGAACCCCAACGCCAGGTCCATCCAGGTGACCGCCACCTACATGTTCGGACCCGGCCAGGGGGCCAACGTGGTCAAGACCTACACCCTTTCCCCCACCTCCCGCTTCACCATCAAGGTGGACGACGAGGTGGGCGACGAAAAGGACGTGTCGGTGAAGTTGACCTCCCCCGACCTCTTCATCGCCGAGCGTCCCATGTACTTCCATTACAACTGGAAGTGGACCGGGGGGCACGTGGTGGTGGGAGCTACGGCGCCCTCCCGGGAATGGTATTTCGCCGAGGGATGCACCAGGCCGGGATTCGAGACCTGGCTGACCCTGCAGAACCCGAATGACATGCCGGTGAACGTGAAATTACGTTACCTCTGCGGGGATGGCTACAACGCGGAAAAAAGGATCCAGATACCCTCGAAGACCCGTTACACGGTCGCGGTGCACGAAGACCGGGAAGGCATAGGGGTGCATAACAATCAGAGGGGAGACGTTTCCATCCAGGTAATTTCGGAGGATGGTGAAATAGTCGCCGAAAGGCCCATGTACTTCAATTACGGTGGGGCCTGGAACGGCGGTCACTGCGTGATGGGGACGGTAGGGAAGGCGACCCAGTGGTACTTCGCCGAGGGCTGCACCCGCAGCACCTTCGACATGTGGCTGTGCCTGCAGAACCCCAACGCCAGGT
>JBBFMI010000016.1:0-15800 GCA_037478635.1 Candidatus Geothermincolales bacterium
GCCGAGGAGGAAGAGGTCGGGCCCCGCATAGTCAAGACCAAGAGTTTCACCTTGAAGCCCATGACCCCCGAGGAGGCTTGTCTCCAGATGGATCTGCTGGGCCACGACTTTTTCGTCTTCGTGAACGCCGAGACGGAACAGACCAATGTCGTCTACCGTCGTAAGGACGGAAATTACGGGCTCATAGAGCCGGAGGCGTGACATGAGGAGGCTTTTAGACATCGTCCAGCAATTCCTCGACTATTTCCTTCACCGGGGGGCTTCGATGCGGCTTTAGGCGACGTGCCCGTGGCCGTGTCGGTCAATCCCATCCTCAAAACGGAGTTCTAAAGGAAAGATCATGGATGGAGAAAATCGAGGAGAAGGAAGGTTAGCCGGCGTTTCCGTTCTCGCTTTCACCGCCTCCCTGGCGGTGATAGCGATCTCCTCGCTGGTCGGGGACCGGCCGATCCACTGGTTGCCGGCGGTCTTCCTGGCGATGGCACTGGTGGCCGCGGAGTCCATGGGGGAGGAGATGCCGGACGGCGGCCGTTCCACTTACGGAATGGCGGTGCTCTTCTCCGCCATGGCCGCCCTGAGCCTTCCCGGGGCCATGGCCGTTGCCCTTTTCTCCGGGGTGAGGGTAAACCCCCGGCCCCATAGAAGGGACTGGCCGAAGATAATTTACGACGGCGCAACATCTTCCCTGTCGATGGGGATATGCTCCTTCGCCTACCATCTACTGGGGGGTACGTCCACGGTGTTCACCCTGGGCGGAGCGGCCAAATCCATAGGGCCGCTCTTGGCCTCGATAATCCTCTACTGGGGACTCAACACCGCTTCCGTTGCCCTTGGCCTTTACCTCCTCAAGGGAGTCAAGCCCAGGGACTTCGTACTGAGGGGCGCCGTGCCCCTGCTCCCGGCGCAGGTCGTTTTCGGCCTGGCGGGATGGGGGCTGGGCATCGTTTTCGCCCAGAACGCCTTCCATCTCGTGGGGTCCGAGGTGGTGGGCACGGTGGCCGAGGCCCTCCGGGGATTCTTCGCCGTGGCCGTCGCCCTGGTCCTCCTCGGGGTAATATGGCATTTCAGTGGCAAGAACGTCGGGCTCCTCGAGACTTACGACGAGTCCCTGAGGCTTCTGGTGGATTACCTGGAGAAACGGGAGCCTTACCTGAACGATCATTCCGGCCGGGTCATGAACTACGCCCTACTCCTGGGAAGGAAGCTGAACCTGCCCCTGTACGAGCTGAGGAAGCTGGGCCACGCCGCCCTTTTGCACGATATAGGGCGGGCGGCGGTGCCCCTGGAGGTGTTGGCCAGGGAAGGCGTCATCACCGACGATGAGTTCGAAGAGGTCAAACGGCATCCCTTGGTGGGGGCGTCGTGGCTGGAAGAGGTGGAATACCTCTCCGATATCGCCGACGCGGTCAGGCATCACCACGAGTATTACGACGGTGGGGGTTACGTCGACCACCTGAGGGGCGAGACCATACCCCTGGGGGCAAGGATATTGGCCCTGGCGGATGCCTACGAGGCCATGCTCAAGGACCGACCTTACCGGGAGAGGAAGGGACGGGAAGAGGCGGCGGCGGAGCTGCTGCAGAACGCCGGGAAGCAGTTCGACCCCCGGTTGGTGGAGCTCTTCCTGGAGGCCCTCGTGGAGTCGGGATTGCTCCCGGCGGGGGTGGTGGTGGAGTTTCCCGTGGAGGTGCCGAGGGAGGCGGTCTCGGCTCCATCCACCGGCCGGATGGAGGGAGGGGAAGTAATATCCCGCGAATGGGAAAGGGGCCGCCCGATGGGCCTGGGGGAGGCCTCGAGGGAAGCGGAAGATGAGGCGGAGCAGCGGAAGGTCCCTCCCCGGGAGGAACGGCGAGAGCCCGAGCCGGCCTATCCCGCTGAAACAGCGAGGACGGCAGAGAGCTTCGAGGCCGGGGTGAGATCCGCTGGGCGAGGGGAAGGTGCCCGCGGGATCAGGGGAAAGGGAGAGATAGGCGCCCCTTACGAGGAAAAGCCTTCCCGCCGGCTTTTTACCTTCGGCTCGGGAAGGAGAAAGCGGGAGGAGATGATCCGGCAGAGGAGAGAGGCCAGGGAAAAGTGGAAACAGCAGGTCCTAAAGGAACTCTCCGAGGAATGGCAAGAGAGAGAATCACCCCCTGGAGGAGGGGAAGAGGATGAGGGCGGCGGATAACCGGGAGAGGCGCATCCTGCTACTGGGCTGGATCAGCGGCATCCTGTGCCTGCTCACCCTGGTTATTGCCTTCTTCAAGGTCCGGTGGAGCGATCTGGATCCCGCCCGGTTTATGGCCCTGGTGGCGGTCTTCGCCACCCTGGAAGTCTTCCGGATCGATTTCCCCTGGGGAAGGCCCTTGAGGCTGGGCATGGCGGTGGTCCTGTCCGTTATCGTCCTGAGGCCTGCCGCCGAGGCGGTTTGGATCTTCGCCCTGGGCACCCTTCTTTCTCACATGTTGAGCCGCTGGCGCCGGGGCAGGGAGGGCGAGCTCGTGCATCTTGCCCAGCGAGCCCTGGTGGTGGGCATTTCCGGGGTTTTCTTCTCATACATCTCCCGCCTGGGATGGGATTTCTCCTGGAACCCCTATCCACCCCAGTACGTGCTCCAGCCCACTCCGGAGGGGGTATATTACACTTACTACAACCCTGTGGTTCTCCACCGGGCTCTGGCGTTCCCCCTGGCCTTTGTCGCCCTCGCCATCCTTTTTTACCTGGGAGAGGCGGTGACCAGTTCCCTGGAGATGGCGGTGCGGACCCAGGGAGACTGGAGGGTGTGGGTGCGGCAACAGCTGCGCCAGACCTTTCCCGCGTACCTGGCGGTGGCGTCGGCTGCGGCTCTGATGGCCCTTTACTTCCCCCGCCTTCCCTGGGCGAACTTCTTCGTCTTTGCCCTTCCCCTACTGTTGGTCAGGATGGTTTCCAACCGGTACCGGGAACTCGATGAACGCTTCTTCCAGACCGTCCGGGTGCTCGGCGAGGCCTTTGATCGGGCCCGAGGGTTGGAGGGACATTCCAGCCGGGTTAGCAACCTCTCGGCGGAGGTGGCCAGGGAGATGGGATGTTCTCCCGAGGAGATAAGGATGATAAGGTACGCCGCGGCCCTCCACGACATCGGATACGTGGAAACCGGAAGAGATGGTGAAGGTCACGCCGAACGTGCTGCCGCGTTGATCGAGAACATGCCCGGGTTGAAACCAGCGGCGGAGGTGGTCAGGTACCACCACAGCTCCGGCGGCGAGGGGGCCAGGGCTCCCCTCGGCTCTCGCATAATCAGGGCGGTGAGCGACTTCGACCTGGCCACTGCCTCCGGGAAGGAAAGGGTGTCTTGGAGGGAGGCCCTTCGGGAGATGGACCTGGAGAGGGGCGAGGCCTACGATTCCAGGGTTCTCCGTTTCCTGCGCCAGGTGGTGGAGGCCCAGAGCAGGGCCCGCAGGGCTCCCGAGAGGGAGATACGGCAGAGGGCAAAGGTGCTGGAGGAAGAGGAGCTGGCCGATTCCCTGGAGAGGCTCTTCCACCGAGACGAGGGAGGCGAGGAGTAATGCCCCGTCCCCAGCTGGTCCATGAAACGGCTGACCTTCCTGCTCGCAGGGAATCAAGTGGCGATCCGGACCCGCTTGATCTCGGTCCTGATGAACCCGGGGCGGTGAAGGGGGTGAGGCCCCGGTGTTGAAAGCCCTTGGGAAAGTCCTCCGCGTGGGCGAAAGGCGCCGCATGGAGCGGCTCGAGGAAATGGTGCGGGCGGTGAACGCCCTTGAGCCCGAGGTGGAGCGGCTGAGCGACCGGGACCTGGCCCACAAGACGGTGGAGTTCCGGGAGAGGATCGCCCGGGGAGAGACCCTGGACGAACTGCTGCCCGAGGCCTACGCGGTGGTGCGGGAGACGGCCCGGCGAGTTCTCGGGCAACGACATTTCGACGTCCAGATAATGGGCGGCATCGTCCTCCACCAGGGAAAGATCGCCGAGATGAAGACCGGCGAGGGAAAGACCCTGGTGGCCACCCTCCCCGCTTACCTGAACGCCCTGGAGGGAAAGGGCGTCCACGTGGTGACGGTCAACGATTACCTGGCCCGCAGGGACAGCGAGTGGATGGGCGGGATATACCGCTTCCTCGGATTGGAGGTGGGTTTGCTCCAGGCCCAGATGCCCAAGGAACAGCGCCGCAGGGCTTACGGGGCCGATATCACCTACGGTACCAACAACGAGTTCGGCTTCGATTATCTCCGGGACAACCTGGAGATAAGGCTGGAGGACATGGTGCAGAGGGGACACCATTACGCCATCGTGGACGAGGTGGACTCCATCCTCATCGACGAGGCCCGGACGCCCCTCATCATATCCGGAGCGGTGGAGGAGTCGGTAAGGCTCTACCGCCAGTTCGCCTCCATCGCCCCTCGCCTAAAAAAAGGCGTGGACTATGAGGTGGACGAGAAGACCCGTACCGTGACCGTCACCGAGGAAGGGATCCACCGGGTCGAGGCCATGTTGGGCCTGGATAACCTGTACGACCACGTGAACACCCCCCTCATTCACCACCTGCTCAACGCCCTTAAGGCGAAGGAGCTCTACAAGAGGGACGTCGACTATATCGTCAAGGACGGCCAGGTCATAATCGTGGACGAATTCACCGGGCGCCTGATGCCCGGCCGGAGGTGGAGTGACGGCCTTCACCAGGCCATCGAGGCCAAGGAAGGCCTGAGGGTGCGCGCCGAGAACCAGACCCTGGCCACCATCACCCTGCAGAACTATTTCCGCATGTACGAGAAACTGGCCGGCATGACCGGCACGGCCGCCACCGAGGCCGCGGAATTCGAGGAGATCTACGGGCTGGAGGTGGTGGTCATACCCACCCATAAGCCCATGATCCGGGTGGACCACGACGACGTGATTTACAAGACGGAGGAGGCCAAGTTCAAGGCGGTGGTGGAGGACATCGTGGCCCGTCACGAGAGGGGCCAGCCGGTGCTGGTGGGCACCGTGTCCATCGAGAAGTCCGAGCGTCTCTCCCGGATGCTAAAGAAGCGGGGGATACCCCACCAAGTCCTCAACGCCAAGTATCACGAGAAGGAAGCGGAGATCGTGGCCCAGGCCGGAAGGCTCGGAGCGGTGACCATCGCCACCAACATGGCGGGAAGGGGCACCGACATCATGCTGGGGGGCAATCCGGAGATGCTGGCCCGCCAGAAGGTGGCCGGGAAAGAGGTGAGCGAGGAGGAATGGCGGAGGATCCTGGAGGAGACCCGACGGGAATGCCAGGAAGAACATGACAGGGTGGTGGAGCTGGGAGGGCTTTACGTCATCGGCACCGAGCGCCACGAGGCCCGGCGCATCGACAATCAGCTTAGGGGACGCTCCGGTCGCCAGGGAGACCCCGGGGAATCCCGGTTCTACCTTTCCCTCGAGGACGACCTCATGAGGATCTTCGCCTCCCGGGCCATCGCCTCCCTGATGGAACGTTTCCGTTTTCCCGAAGACGTCCCCATCGAGAACCGCATGGTGACCCGGGCCATCGAGAACGCCCAGAAGAACGTGGAGCTCAACAACTTCGAGATCAGGAAGAACCTCCTCAAGTACGACGACGTGATGAACACCCAGAGGGAGGTGATCTATCGCCAGCGGAGGAGGATATTGGAGGGTGAGGACCTCCATTCCAAAATCCCGGATATGCTTTCTAAGGTCCTGGAGGGGATCGTATCCCGCTTCCTGGACCAATCACTTCCCCCGGAAGAGTGGGATGTGGACGGGCTCTTCCGCTACTTGAGGGGCATTTTCCCGGTGAGCTTCGGCCCGGCTGACCTGGACCAGGAAGCGCTGAAACCGGAGCTGCTCAAGGAGGCCCTGTTGGAGGATGCCTTGGAGCATTACCGCTCCCGGGAGAAGGAGATCTCCGAGGCGGGCAGAGATATCCGGGAAGTCGAACGCTTGGTGATGCTCCGAGTTATCGACAACCGGTGGCGAGAGCACCTCTATGAGATGGACCACCTCCGCGACGCGGTGAACCTGCGGGCTTTCGCCGGCCACGATCCCCTGGTGGAATACCAGACCGAGGCCTACTCCGCGTTCCAGGCCCTCCTTTATAACATCCAAGAGGACTTCCTTCGCTACATGTTCCACCTCAAGGTGGTTCGGGAAGACCGGCCCTCCTTGCAGGTGGTGGAGGGCGAGGGCGGAAAACCCAAGAAGTCGCCGGTGCGCGCCCAGAAGGTGGGAAGGAACGCGCCTTGTCCCTGCGGAAGCGGGAAGAAATATAAGCACTGCTGCGGACGTACCGCTTGAGCCGCGGGACGCCACGCCTGAACACCTCGGATACACCCGACTGAGAGGGACTTGGTCCCACTTCGGATATGATGTGAGAAGAAGCCCTTCTCCGTTTCGAGCCGTGGCCGAAGCTGACCGTTTTTACATGGAAAGGTGGCGGTAATCGATCCTTGCAAGGCTCTATCTATGGGGCAAGCCTATGGGTTAAGCGGCGGAGTTTCCTTCCGTCACCGATTGGCCTTATACTTCTTTTCCTTGAGAACGTGACCCGGAAGGAACCCGGACGGGGAGGTGAGGAAAGTGTCTCTCATGGCTGACCTGCAGGACGAGCTCGGGAGGCTCCGGGAGAGGATCCTCAAGATAAAGGAGTATCTTTGACGTAGAGGGCAAGCGGGAAAAACTGAAGGAGCTGGAAGACAAGGCCTCCCAACCATCTTTCTGGGATGACCAGCAGGGGGCGCGGCGCGTGCTGGAGGAGATGTCGGCCCTCAAGGAGGTGGTGGAGGTCTACGACAGCCTGGTAAGGGAGGAGGAAGACCTGCAGGCCTTGATCGACCTGGCCGAGGAAGAGGAGGAGCTTTCCCTCAGGCCGGAGGTGGAGGAGGGGATAGCGAGGCTCCGGAAGAAGGTCGACCGCCTCGAGGAGGAATCGCTTCTATCCGGCGAACTCGACCACAAGGACGCCATTGTGAGCATCCACCCCGGCGCCGGTGGCCTGGAATCCCAGGATTGGGCGGAGATGCTCCTGCGGATGTACCTTCGCTGGGCGGAATCGAGGGGTTTCAAAGTAGACCTGCACGACGTGCAGGAGGGAGAGGGAGGGGGCATCAAGAGCGCCACCTTCAGCGTTCACGGGAGGAACGCCTACGGCCTGTTCTCCGCCGAGAAGGGGGTCCACCGCTTGGTGCGCATTTCTCCCTTCGACGCTTCCAGGAGGCGACACACGTCTTTCGCTTCCCTGGACGTGATTCCCATGCTGGACGAGCAGGAGGACATCGAGATAGACCCCAAGGACCTGCGGGTGGAGACCTTTCGCTCCAGCGGCGCGGGAGGACAGCACGTAAACGTGACCGACTCGGCGGTGCGCATAACCCACATACCCACCGGCATAGTGGTCTCCTGCCAGAACGAGCGCTCCCAGATATCCAACCGCGAGACCGCCATGCGGATACTGAAGGCGCGCCTGGCGGAGCTGGCGAGGAGGGAAAGGGAGGAGGAGATCCGCAAGTTGAGGGGAGAGCGCCGGGATATCGGTTTCGGGAACCAGATCCGATCCTACGTCCTTCACCCTTACCGCCTGGTGAAGGACCACCGCACCGACCTGGAGATAGGCAACGTGGACGCGGTCCTGGACGGCGAACTCGACGAGCTGGTGGACGCCTACCTGCGCTGGAAGGCGTCCGGGGGGAACAGGAACCCAGAGTGAGGCCAGGGTTGAGATCGGAGGATTCACGCCTGGCGGAGGATTAGAGCCTGGCGTCGTGCAGGATGGCAAGGCGGCTCTCGCGATCGAGGATCTCAGCTGGTTTTCGGAGGACGAGAGGAATTCGGTGGCTTAGTTTTCGCGCTCGGGACAAGGATGAAGGAGACACGGGGCATGGCTTCAGGTGAGAGAGCGGTCGAGGTCGAGGAACCGTCTTCCGGCCGCCTTACCATCCGCGTGGACCTTCACGTGCACACGGTGGCCAGCGGTCACGCCTACTCCACGGTGGAGGAGTGCGCCCGCTACGCCGCCTCGAAGGGCCTGGAAGCCATAGCCGTGGCCGATCATGGTCCCGCCGTGCCCGGAGGGGGCAATCTCTACCACTTCTGGAACCTGAAGGTCTTGCCGAGGCGGTGGCACGGGGTGTTGATCCTGCGCTCGGTGGAGGCCAACATCCTGGACACCGAGGGGAGGCTGGACCTTCCCGACCGGGTCCTGGAAAAGCTCGACCTGGTGATGGCCGGGATACATCCTTACACGGGGTACGAAGGTAAGAACGTCGAGGAAAACACCGCGGCGATCCTGGCGGCGCTGGCCCATCCCCTGGTGGACGTCATCGTTCACCCGGACAATCCCAATTACCCGGTGGACATGCGTCGCGTATCGGAGGCCGCGAGGCGATACGGGAAAGCCCTCGAGGTCAACAACAGTTCCTTCGTGTACACCAGGGAGGGAAGCGAGGCCCTTTGCCGGGAGATGGTCCGGGAGGTTAAGAGGGCGGGCGGCCTTTTATCGGTGGGGAGCGATGCCCACGTGGCCACCTTCGTGGGGGAGTTCGGCCATGCCCTGAAGGTAATCGAGGAAAATGACGTCTGTCCGCAGGCCGTGATAAACTACTCCATCATGAGGTTGGGAGAGTTCCTCCGGTCGCGGGGGAAGGCCCTCGAGTTGGGGGGATGACGCCTCGGTGGGGGAAGGTGAGGTTCTTGTGAACCCGGTGGAAAGCGCGACGGGAGAAAAAGTGTTGGAGGCGGAAGGGGAAAGCGCCCTCAGGGAGAGGCTGGAATCCATCTGCAAGGGAGTCCGATGGGACGTGGTCCGTATGATAGGGCTGGCCGGGAGCGGCCATCCTGGAGGATCCCTGTCCTGCGTGGAGATATTGGTGTGCCTTTACTTCTACAAGATGAGGCATCGGCCGTCCGAGCCCCACTGGCCGGAGAGAGACCGGTTCGTCCTGTCCAAGGGCCATGCGGCCCCCACCCTTTACTCGGTCTTGGCCCGGGCTGGCTATTTCCCCCGGGACGAGTTGTGGCGGCTGCGGCGGCTCGGTTCGATGCTACAGGGGCATCCCGACATGAAACGCACCCCGGGAGTGGAGATTTCCACCGGTTCCTTGGGGCAGGGACTATCTGCCGCCTGCGGCATGGCCCTGGGGCTTCGTATCCAGAACAACCCGGCCAGGGTGTACGCCCTCATCGGCGACGGCGAGAGCCAGGAGGGAGGGATCTGGGAGGCGGCCATGTTGGCCGGCCACCACAGGCTGTCTAACCTGGTGGCCTTCTTGGACCACAACTCGCTCCAGATCGACGGTCCCTGCTGCGAGGTGGTAAGCCTGGGGGACATCCCGGCCAAGTGGAGGTCCTTCGGTTGGGAGGTCTACGAAGTGGATGGGCATGACGTGGTGGAGATATGCCGGACCCTGGACCTTACCGACCGGGCCTCTGGCCCCACCATGATCGTGGCCCATACCGTCAAGGGCAAAGGCGTATCCTTCATGGAGAACGCGGTGGATTTCCATGGGAAGGCGCCCACCCCCGAGGAGATGGAGAAGGCGTTGAGGGAAATAGAGGAGTCATGATTCCGGACAAGGGTAGCAGGCACACCAGAGACGCATACGCAGAAGCCCTTCTCGAACTGGGGGAAAAAGACCACCGGATAGTGGTCATGGACGCCGACCTCGCCAAGTCGACCCAGACCGAGAAGTTCAAGGAGAGGTTCCCCGATCGCTTCATCGATTGCGGCGTGGCGGAGCAGAACCTCATGGCCACCGCCGCCGGCCTTGCCACCACCGGGAAGATAGTGTTCGCCTCCTCTTTCGCCATGTTCGCCACCGGGAGGGCGTACGACCAGGTACGGAACACCATCGCCTATTCGTCCCTGAACGTGAAGATATGCGCCACCCACGGCGGCGTCACGGTGGGAGAAGACGGTTCTTCTCACCAGGCCCTGGAGGACGTCGCCCTGATGAGGCTCATCCCGGGGATGAGAGTGGTGGTCCCCGCCGATTATTACGAGGCGCGCGAGGCGGTGAAGACGGCAGCCTACGTGGAAGGCCCGTTTTATATAAGGTTGGGCAGGCCCAAGTTCCCCGTGCTCTTCGACGACGATTACCGGTTCCAGTTGGGAAAGGCGGTTCTCATGCGGCCGGGGAGGGATGTGACCATCCTGGCCTGCGGGATCATGGTGTATAACAGCCTGGTGGCTGCGGAGATCCTTTCCCGGGAAGGCATCGAGGCGGAGGTCTATAACGTCCACACCATAAAACCCTTGGACGAGGAAACGATTCTCGCCTCGGCTGCGAAGACGGGAAGGGTCATTACCTGCGAGGATCATTCCATCCTGGGCGGACTGGGGGGCGCGGTGGCCGAGCTTCTCTCGGAGAAGTTACCCCTTCCCCTTCAACGGGTGGGGATAAGGGACCAGTTCGGCGTGTCGGGGGGAGTGGAAGAATTAATGGAACATTTCGGCCTCACGCCGGGGCACGTGGCAGAGGTGGCCAGGTCCATGATGCGGGGATCAACGTGAACAACGACCGGGAGCGCCTCCCTTACTCGTGAAAAGCAGGGTGACGGTTTTCCTGGGGAAGCTTCGCATGAGGGAACCGAAATGGATGCCGGGGCCTCGAAAGATGCTGGCGCTCGTCCGATAGACGTGAATGAGGCGAGACGACTTGGCCTCCGAGTCCGCCGGGGAGAAGCCCGGGGCGAAGACCTGAAAGGAGAGGATAAGTCGTGATCCGGATGAGAAGGGTCACCAAGGTCTACAAGGGCAACATCTATGCCCTCGAGGATGTCACCCTGGACATCGAGAAGGGGGAATTCGTGTTCCTGGTGGGCCCCTCGGGGTCGGGCAAGACCACCCTCATCAAGCTGTTGATAAAGGAGGAGGAGCCCACCAGCGGGCAGATCTACATAGCCGATACCAACATCAATCAGCTGAGGAAGTGGAAGATACCCTACCTGCGGCGGAAGATAGGTTGTGTCTTCCAGGACTTCAAGCTGTTACCCCACAAGACGGTCTTCCAGAACGTGGCCTACGCCATGGAGGTCACCGGCAAGCCCAGGCGGCTCATAGAGCAGCAGGTGCCGGAGGTGCTCAAGCTGGTGGGGCTTGGCCACAAGCTGGACGCCTTCCCCGACGAGCTCTCGGGAGGGGAGCAGCAGAGGGTGGCGATAGCCAGGGCCTTCATAAACCGGCCGCCGATCCTCCTGGCCGACGAGCCCACCGGCAACGTGGACCCCTCGTTGGCGGAGGGAATAATCCGGTTGCTGGAGAAGATAAACGCGTCGGGGACCACGGTGATAGTGGCCACTCACGACAAGGAGATCGTCAACTCCTTCCGCAAGAGGGTTATAGCGCTGGAGAACGGTAGAGTGATCCGGGACCAGGACAAGGGCGTGTACGGTTATGAGTAGGATAAAGTACTTTGCCGCCGAGACCTGGGCGTCGCTGAGCAAGAATCTGATCCTGGCCATAGCCGCCATGGCGGTGGTGGCGGTTTCCCTGAGCTTGCTCGGCCTGGTGACGCTTGGCTGGAACATGTTCAGCAACATGATCAAGAACGCCGAGCGGCGGGTGGGAGAGATAGACATATACCTATCCGACCTCACTTCCGAGGAGGAGAGGCAGGCCATCGAGGACTTCCTGGTGTCGCTGCCGGAGGTGGACCCGGCACGGGTGGTATATAAGACCAAGGACGAGGCCCTCAAGGAGTTCAAGGAACGCTTCAAGGACAACCCCGAGCTCTGGGAGAACCTGGAGGAGAATCCTCTTCCCAATTCCTTCAAGGTGGCGACCAAGGACCCCAAGGATGTGGGGGTCGTGGTGGGCATGGTGAAGACCCAGGCCCCCTTCCCCAATCGTATCGAGGACGTCCGCTCCGCCAGCGCCGCTATCGAGAAGCTGGAGAACATCTTCGACAAGTTCCGCCAGGTGGGGCTCCTGGCGGTGGTAGCACTGGTGATCGTCTCCGTGATGCTGGTCTCGGTGACCATCCAGGTGGCCATCTTCGCCCGGCGCAGGGAGATAGGCATCATGAAACTGGTGGGGGCCACCAACTGGTTCATCCGATGGCCGTTCGTGATGGAAGGGGTGTTCGAGGGGGCAGTGGGTTCCTTGGCGGCCATCCTGTTGGTGATGGCGGTAAAGGTGTGGATCCTGGACAGGCTCATCGAGAGCCTCCACTTTCTCCGTTTGGCCATAACCCCTGGCCTGGTTGGCATCCTCATCCCCTGCTTGCTCCTGGGGGGACTGATCATCGGGGCCCTGGGAAGCGCCTACGCCTTGGGTAGGTACCTGGAGGTATAAGTCCCTTGATGGAGGAGAACCGGCCACAAGGGCAGGGCGGCCAAAACCGAAAGAACCTCGTCAATCTCCTCCTGGTCCTTTTCGCCCTGGTCTTGCTGGCCTCCTGCCTCTCCCTCTCCCTTTACTGGGAACTGCGGCCATCGAGTCGTAAAAGCGCCCGTTCGCAGGAACCCCTTCACGCAGAGATCATCTCCTTTTTGGAGGGAAAGGAGGCGGTGAGGGAGGCGGCCGAGCTCATCGGTCATAGTTACGTGGAGCCGGTGGAAAAGGGCGAGCTGATGGAGGCCGCGGCGATGGGCGTCCGGCGCATGTACCGGGAGGGAAGGGATGAGCAAACGTTGGTGGCCCGAGCCCTGAAGGCCATGGTGGACGGTCTGGACGACCCCTATTCCACTTACATGACCCAAGAGGAGACCGAGATGCTCCAGACCCAGCTCTCCGGGCGTTTTTCTGGGGTGGGCCTTGCCCTGGAGATGGTGAAGAACGAGGTCAGGGTCACCGGGGTGCTCCCGGGGACTCCGGCCGAGGAGTCGGGCATCCACGAGGGAGACGTGATCCGGGAGGTGGACGGAAGGGACATCTCGGGCATGACCCTGGAACAAGTGGTCATGTCTATTCGGGGCCCCCAGGGGACCCAGGTGACCCTGGGCATACTCCGGAGGCCAGAGAGGGAGCTCATCCGGGTTTCCTTGACCAGGAGAGACATCGAGATACCCGTGCTGCAGCAGCGGCTTTTGGAGGATTCGGTGGGTTACATCAAGCTCAGCGACTGGACCGAGGATGCCGACCGGAAGGTGGAGGAGGCGCTCAAGGAGTTGAGGTCGAAGGGGGCTCGTTACCTGCTCATGGACCTGCGGTCCAACCGTGGCGGATACATGGAACCCGCCATACGGGTCGCCGACATGTTCTTGTCCGAGGGGACCATAGTGTCTTCGTGGGGAAGGACCCAGGGCGCCAGCCAGATGTACCGGGCTGACGAGAGGGTGGAATGGGATCTGCCCGTGGTGGTTCTGGTCAATCGCTGGACGGCCAGCGCATCCGAGATCTTCGCTGCGGCCCTGAAGGAGAACGGTCGCTGCCTGTTGGTGGGGGAGAACACCTACGGCAAGGGGGCCATACAGAAGCTCTTCCCCCTCGAGGACGGTTCGGCCATAAGGCTCACCCTCGCCCGCTATCGCACGCCCTCCGGCAACGATATCGACGAGCAGGGCATAAAGCCCGATGTCCAGGTGAGAAACCCGGTGGCGGGGGACCGGGACCTGCAGCTGGAAAGGGCGCTCGAGGTCCTAAGGGGCGGCTGGGACCAAAAGGGCCAGGTTTTTCCGATCAGTGCAGGGTTTAAATGCGGCTTTGTCCACGCCCGTCCCTGGGCCCTGGGAGGATGAACGGGAAGGGATAGCGCATCAAGGACCCATGATTGTTCTCCATTACCAGATCGCTGATGGCAAACGTCTAAAGAGGGGCAAGTCGGAAGGGAGAAACAGTAGACCCGGTAAACCCACCGAGGATGACAAAACAAAAGGCCTTTTAAGGCCTTTTTTATTGGTGGAGGCGGGGGGAGTCGAACCCCCGTCCAGAGATCCGACCGCGTGGGCTCTACGAGCGTATTCGCCGTTCGCGCTTCGCCCACGGCGAGCACGGCGACAGCTCGACATGGGCTATCCCGGTGCGGTTGTCCCTCGGCCCTCACGGGAGTTGGGCCTCGGCGAGCCCGCTGCCTGACGCCCCTTCCCCGGTCGCGGGCCTCCCGGAGAGGGACGGGCCGCTCAATTAGGCGGCCAGAGCCAACTCGGTGTCGGCACTTATTGTGCTTCCCGATTTTTTACGAGGCTCGGGACCTCGGCTCGCTCCCACGTCGACCGACGATCCCTGTCGAACCCGTTTCGCCCCCATGAGAAGTCCCATTGTTCCTTTCAAGGTCCACCTGATTTGATTTTAATACTTTCCCCTCGCCTTTGACATGGATCTCCGCAGGGGCTTCCTCTCCCGCGGTTATTATCTCCCAGGGGCAAGGGTAGTCGGGAAAACCGAGGTACCCAAGATCTCCCATAATCTCCCATAGATAATGACGTCCCGTTTCCAGGTAGGTTCCCCACCGGCCCACGAATCCCAGAAGGGGCCCCCGGGGAATCCCTCGCAGTTTCCATTTTCCCCCGGGGGTGGAAGACCATGATAACCGACCGGTTGTCTGTCGCCAGCAGGATACATGAACGGGAAAGCAGCAGAAAAAAACCTCCTCGAAAGGGATCCGGATAGGTCGACATGGACCAGGATTTTCACTCGTGGTATCGCTACCACCGGATGGATGAGAATCCTTTGGAGAGCGGTTTCAGCGTCCTCCCCTGGTGGAGGGCGTGACGAAGAGAGACGTGGAATGCGCGTCACCTTGATTTGAAGAAAAGGCGGGGGATCGGCCTTTGCCCTCGAAAAGTTCTTCTATAGATGATCTGCTTGCCCGATGGAGCATCACCTGGGGCGGCGACCCCTTTCCTTCAGGGCCCTTTCCAACTCCCGGCGGGTGTCCCTCTCCATGATCTCCCGGCGCCGGTCCGCCTTGGCCTTGCCCCTGGCCAGGCCCAACTCCACCTTGATCTTTCCCTTTTCGTTGAGGTAAAGGCTCAAAGGGACCAAAGTGTAGCCCTTTTCGGATACCTTTCCCTCCAGGCGCCTAATCTCGCTCTTGTGCATGAGAAGCTTGCGCTTGCGCAGGGGGTGATGGGTGTAAGCGGATCCGTGGCTGTAGGGGGCAACGTGCATGTTCTCCAGGAAGATCTCGCCGTCTTTCACCCGGGCGAAGCTGTCCCGCAGGGAGGCCCTTCCCTCCCGGATGGATTTCACCTCCGATCCCAGCAGGGATATACCCGCCTCGAAGCGTTCCTCGATGTGATAATCGTGCCTGGCCTTGCGGTTCTCCGCCAGGGTCCTGATCCTTCCCATCTTCCCAGCTCGCCTCTCTTCTTGGGGACGTACCTTCGGCCCTTTGCATAGAGGGCCGCATTGGTGAAATTTTATCGCGGCTAAACGTTTCCGCCTACCAGGAAAACCGCGTCCTGGCGTCCTTGCCTTTCCCTTTTGAACTTTGCGTTGGATCTCGCGTCATCGATCAAGGCCCTTTGTCCCGTTGCAAAGAGCGAGTGGCGCCGGGCCTGCCGTACGTCCTGTGTTCCGTCAGCCCTCGTGCTGGAAGTGGCACTTCTGCGGGTCGGAGGGGCCACGGCAAGTTGGCACCCGACCGACTTGGGGATCACCGTTGGGGAGTCCGAAGGACCAAGGTCCGGCAGCGGAAGTTTTTCGGCGAGATCTTGCTACTCTCGGCAGTAGCGCAACCTCGATCCGAGGGCAAACGTGGAACCTCGACCTGAGGACAAACTTGGATTCTGAGGCCAGGACTTTGCCCCCTGGTTCTCCCGACGCGTTCGTTTCCCCTCGAGGATATGGGAGTTTCCTCTCAGGCATTGAGGGGCCATATATCCCCGTTTTTCACGGCTTTACGCAACTTTTCTCCCGCCCCCGCCAAGATGGGTTCTCCGTGCCCGGGAAGGAGGAC
>JBBFMI010000017.1:0-15503 GCA_037478635.1 Candidatus Geothermincolales bacterium
CTTGTTCGCCACCGGCACAAGTTGCTTGGCGCTGGTGTGGGTTATAGGCCTGAGCCTGGTTCCCTCTCCTCCAGAAAGGACCAATCCCTTGAGTTTCATGAGAAGGATTTTAACACATTCCCGCAGGGGGCATGCGAAAAAATCAAAACGAGTGCAGCCAAAACAACAAGTGGGCATGGAGGCGGCGACGCTTGAACAGGCACCGACGAGTAAGCCACCCGAGGGAATCTACCCGCTGCCTTCCAGGCAGCGCGAGATGCCCGGACCCAAGGCCTCCACCTGCCAGGAGCGGATCAATCGGCGCTTTTCCAGTTCGCCGAGGGCCCTGATTCCGGAACGCGCGATCTCGCGCAGCTGGGAGTTGGGGAGCAGGAAACCAGGATCCAGGCCCAAGGATCCCGCGGCCTCCTCCCTCGCTTTCCGAAGACACCTCATGACCCTCTCCGCCCTGGCATCCCTTTCGGCCCTTCCCTCCAACTTTTCCGGGCATATCATCTCACCTTTCGCCAAACAGCTGGTAATAACTCCCAGTATCTCGTCCCCGTAACGCGAGAGCTGCCCCCTGGACAAGATCCCCGAATCCCTCAGGCCCTCCATGTCGATCGGCATCGTTTCGGCGAGCCTCAAGAGCTTCTCCGACGAGATAACCCTGAAGGGCGGAAGGTCCAGCTCTCGGGCCTTCTCCTCCCTCCATTCCCCCAACCGCTGAAGCACGGCCAAGCCGCCTGGATCCAGGTTTCTCCATCCCTTGACCCTGGTGAAATCGAAATCCCTCCTCGCCAAGGGCGTCAAGCTTCTCACCAGGTAGTCGAACTCTTCCCTCGCCCAATCGATCCTTCCCAGGGACGTGAGCTCCTCTTCCATTTTTTTCTTCAAATCGATCAAGTAAAGCACGTCGAGCGCGGCGTATTCCAACATCCTCCCCTTCAGGGGTCGGCGCGACCAGTCCGCCCTCTGGAGGGATTTGTCCAGCTCCACTCCCTCGTAAGCCAGGAGCAGGTCGGAAAGGCCGACCCTTTCCCTTCCCAGGAATCTCGCCGCCACCATCGTATCGAACACCGGGTACGGCCTCACGCCGACATGGGTGAGGATCATCCTCCCGTCGTAATCGATATCGTGAAAGACCTTTTCCAAGCCTGGCTCGGCGAATATCCCGGCGAGGGGTTCGAGATCCAACTTCAAAGCGTCGAC
Source organism: Candidatus Geothermincolales bacterium (assembly GCA_037478635.1). GTDB lineage: Bacteria > Actinomycetota > Geothermincolia > Geothermincolales > RBG-13-55-18 > JACVJK01. The sequence continues at coordinate 1,192 of JBBFMI010000017.1, forward strand.
CACGTAGGCCTTCCTGCCATCGGAGATCTGCACCAGGCATATGCGTTCCCGGTAGTGATGGAAACTGTCGGATTCCAGGTCTACCGCCACGCTTCCTGCCCGTCTCAGCTCCTCCACCGCGCGGAGCAGCCCGTCCCGATCCTCTATCAGCAGGTACTCGGCCATATGCCTATTATAGCAATGTAAGCTAAAAGGAGTTTCCATAGATTTACATGGAATCGGCAGGGAACAGCGCGAACCTGGCAGGATATTCCGTCTCGCGGTTCCCTCGTTGCCGGGAATGTCAGGTTGGAGTATACAATAAGTAAACTATAACTGGTCATCGACAACAATACCCCAAGGGAAGGAGCGACGATGAAGAAGAGGTTGCCTGCACCTGAAAGAAGGAAGGTCATCCTCCAGGCCGCGCTTCACACCTTCGCGGAGCAGGGCTACCACGGGGCAATCATGGAAACCATTGCCAGGAGGGCCAATGTCACCAAGCCCATCCTGTACCGCCATTTCCCCAGCAAACTCGAGCTCCTGAAAGCCCTGATAAAGGAGACCGGGGAACAACTAAGGGAGGCGTTGAGGGGCACCGAGAACGAGACATCCAGCCTTAACTGGGAAGAGAGAATCAGGCGAGATGTGGATGCCTACCTGAGCTTCGTCACCGGAAACGAGATGGGCTTCCGCCTCATATACACGAGCGACGTCAACGTCAACCAGGAAGTGGTGGAACTGATCAACCAAATACGCGAGGGCTATATCGAGGACGTGGCAAAGGTCATATCCTCCTACACCGACACCTCCCGTTTTCCTTGGGAACAAGTGAAGATGGTGGCCACGCTGCTGGTGGGCATGGTGGAATATGCCGTTAGGAGATGGCTGGAAATGAAGGACCGTTCCTTGGAGGATTATCGGGAGAACCTGATATGGGCCATCCGGTGCATCCTTTCCAGGCTTCCCGCCAGGGCCTCCGCGTGATAGGGCTCCTCGTATAGAAAGGCCGGCCATTTTGGCCGGCCTCAAGTGCCTTCAGGAATGGCAGTTCAGGTACGCCACGAAGCTCACTCGTATACCTTTTCCTCTTCGTTGAACGCCTCGGGGGCATCCATCTCCACGTTCCTCTTGCCCTTCACCTCCATCTCCAGCTCCTTGTAATACTCGTGCTGGATGATGAGGTTCATGATCTCGTTGGTGCCGGTCCATATGGAAAGCAGCCGGCAGTCCCTAACGAACCTCTCGATGGGATAGACGTTGGTGTAGGCTATGCCGCCCATAACCTGCATGGCATTGTTGGCTATCTCCCAGGCGGCCTCGGTGGCGAACTTCTTCGACTCGGATACCATCCTCCTCATCCGCCCGTGGGGCACCCCGGCATCTATGGCCTTCGCAGTGACATATATGAGGCTCATCATGGCCTCCAGCTTGATGAGGCTCTCCGCGATCTTGAAGTTCACCGCCTGGAACGACCTGATGGGCACCCCGAAGGCCTTCCTGCGGGTGGAATAACGGGCGGCGATCTCGATTGCCTCCCGGGAGGCCCCCACACAACCCGCGGCCGACGTCATCCTCTCGGGCACCATCATCCGGTAGAAGATCTTGCTGGCGCCGTTCTCCTCTCCCACCAGGTTCTCCACCGGCACCTTGGTATCCCTGAAGAGGACCCTGCCCGTGCCGCCTCCCCGCGCGCCCATCAAACCGTAGACCGTCTTCACCTCCACCGTCTCGTCCCGCTCCACCAGGAAGCAGCTGAGGCCATCCCTGGGCGGCGCGTCAGGGTCCGTGCGGGCGTAGACCATGAAGTAATCGGCCCCCTCGGCCCCCACGATGAAGCGCTTCTGGCCCCGCAGGACGTAATGGTCGCCCTCCCTCCTGGCCTGGCAGGTGGCGCCGAAGAAATCGGAGCCGCCCCGGGGCTCGGTAAGGGCCTCGGCGCACACTTTCTCCCCCCTTATGGTGGGCACCAGGAACCTCTGCTTCTGGTCCTCGGTCCCGAACTGCACCAGGCACTCGCCCACGATGCTCACCAGCGAATACAGGCAGGTAAGGGGAACGCCCACCAACGACATCTCCGCGATGGCGATGATCTCGTCCTCCCACTTGAGGCCACGGCCGCCGTATTCCTTCGGGAATCTCAGGCCCAGAAGATTCCTCTTACCACACTCTTCCAGGAAGAACCTGGGAAATGGGGCGATCATGGCGTCCATGTCCAATATGAGCTGCCTGGGAACCCAGCTAACCAGGTCCCTTATCTCCTGCTGGAGCGACTTCTGTTCCTCGGTCATCAGGAAATCGAACATGGCGTCTCCTCCTTTCTCATACCGCGCTCCGGCCGCCGGTGGCCGACTCCTCTCCCCAGTGGCAGGCCCGCTCTACCGCTTTCTTCCATCCCCGGTAGAGGGACTGCCTCCGCTCTTCGCTCATGGTGGGGGTGAAAACCCTCTCTATCTTCCTGGTCTTAGCCACCTCTTCCAGCGAATCCCATACCCCGGAGGCCAAGCCCGCCAGGTAGGCCGCTCCGAGGGCGGTAGCCTCCAACATCCCGGGCCTTTCCACCCGCACGTCCATGATGTCGGCCATGAACTGCAGCAGGAAATCGTTGCGGGACGCCCCGCCGTCGGCAATGATCTTCGTCACCTTGACGCCGCTGTCCCTTTCCATGGCCTCCACGACGTCACGACACTGGTAGGCGATGGATTCCAGCGTGGCCCTGACCACCTGTTCCCTGGTGGTGGACCTGGTAAGACCGATGACCGTGCCCCTGGCGTAGGGATCCCAGTAGGGAGCGGTGAGGCCGGTGAAAGCGGGCACGACGTAGACCCCACCGCAGTCCCCCGCCCGGCATGCCATCTCTTCCGACTCGGACAGGTCGCTGATGATGCCCAGGTTGTCCCGGAGCCACTGGACGGAGGCCCCGGAGCTGGAGACGAAGCCCTCCAGCATGTAGGTTGTCCTGCCCCCTACCCGCCAGGCGATCATGGGGGTCAGGTGGTGGGTGGAGGCCATGGGTTCCTCGCCCGTGTTCATGTCGATGAAAGTCCCGGTGCCGTTCGTGCACTTGACGTCCCCGGGGTGAAAACAGGCCTCGGCGAAGAGAGCAGCCTGCTGGTCGGCCACCACGCACCTTATGGGCACCGGCTCCCCGAAGACCTCGGTGTGGCCGAAATCGCCGCTGGTCTCCCTGATCTCGGGAAGCCTCAGGCGGCCGGGGAGGCGGAAGGGCCTCAGCAAAAGCGGGCTCCAGCGCATACCGAAGGGGTCGAACATCCCGGTGGCGCTGACGTTGGAATAATCCGTGGCGTGGACCTTCCCCCCCGTGTACTTCCAGAGCAACCACGTGTCCAAGGTCCCGAAGAGCGCTTTCCCCCTCGCCTCCGCCTCCCGGGCCTCCGGGACATTGTCCAGGATCCACCGGGCATGGGCGCTGGACTGGGCCGGGGTCACCCTGAAGTTGGCCGCGGTAATCAGGAGCTTGCCCAGCATGGGTCTCCTGAGCGCTGGGCTCAGGAGGGCCAAGCCCCTGTACAGGCCGCCCAACCCGTGAAGCAACCGGAAAAGGGGGCTGCGGTTCACCCCGCTGCAGAAATCGGCCATGCGGGTGTCCTGCCAGGTGATGGCGTTGTAAAAGGGCTTTCCCGTCTCCCCGTCCCATATGAGGCTGGTGGCCCGCTGGGTGGCGATGCCCATGGCCGAAAGCCCTCCGGGGGTGATCCCCAGCCGGTCCATGGCCCTCCTGGACACCTCCACGCACAGTTCAAATAGGAGTTCGGGGTCCTGCTCCGTCCAGCCGGGCCGGGGATAGACCTGTTCTATCTCCTCGTATTCCTCCACCAGGGCTTCTGCCCGCCCATCGAAGATCACCGCCCTCACCCCGGTGGTCCCCACGTCGTTGACCAAGATGAGACGCCTATCCATCGGACAACCTCCGCCAGTTCGCTCTCGCCCAGGCCCAAAGGCACTTCCATTATCGTTCCTCGGGTTTTCGCCAGGCAACCGGTCAGGTTTGAACGTGAACGAGGGAAGCAAGGGAAATCCCGTTCATTTCGACAAGGCATGGCCACGTAGCTCCTACGTAATGGAACAACATAGTGCCTACGCCAAGGAAATCCTCCTAAACCCGGCAATCCTTGAGCCGGCGGATAAGAGATTGCCCTTCAAAACAGGACATACCATCAACGGAAAGCTGGAAACGGGGTGAAGGGAAAATGCAGGCTCAAGCGAGCCCGCAAGTCCATCGCCATGAGGACTGAGCGTTCGTTTTTCGGCTGAGCCTCACCGGCCCGATAGGAAAAGGTCGTCGAACCACACGCTCCCATAGGTGTCGACCGACGACGACGACTCCACCCCCACGCATACGACGGCATGGGTCGCACTCGCCGGCGCCGTGGAACTAAGGAGGAATGGAGCCCACTCCAGGTTGTTGAACCTTCCGCTGCTCACCAGGCTGGAAGACTGGCTCCTTCCCAACGAGCGTCCGGAGGAGTCGTACCACTGAAGGGAAACCCTAACCTCGCCGCCCCGGAACATCCTCGCCTTCAAAAAGCCCGAGAGCTGGTAGGTGGAACCGGCCCTCACGGCCACCTTCCCGGACTTCCACCAGAAGGCGCCCGAGCCCCCGAAAACGGCCCTCCTGATCCTGGCGGACAGGGAACCCCCGTGCCGGGCCAGGTCGTCCACCTGGGCCGTGGCGGACACGGCGCCGGAGGCCTCCGTGGACCATCCGGCGGGTGTACCTCCTGAGGCGTCCTCGAAACCGGGGTTCGCAAGAAGGTTGACGGGCAAGCTCGCCGGAAGGGTTATCCTCAACTCGTGCCCTCCCTGGGTCACGAGGTCGGGGATCACCAGCCAGCCATCCCGGAAACTATAGCCAGATCCGTAGGCCAGCAGGTTCCCGTCGAATCTCACCTCCAAGCTCTCAGGGCTCCTCCACGGTCCCGCCAGCTTGAGGGTGACCCTGCCCAGACGGTCATCCACCGGCACCGCCATGGGCGTGGGATCGTCGTCCAGCGAGAAGACCAGCGAAGAACCTGGCTGGAAGCTCATGCCCATCCACGGGAGGTCCAGCTGAAGCGCGGAGACGTTCCTCACGTGCACTTGAGCGGTGTTGGTCGACCGCTCCACCCGTACCCGGGCCACACCCGGTCTTCCGCTTCCCGGCTCCGGTATCTCCATCCGCATCCACCACGCTCCCGCCGGAGGCCCGCCGTAAGTCTTGTAGGCCACCTCCTCCGGGGAGAACGGGAGGGACTTATCCTGGAAGAAGTTGGCAGTATCGGCGTAGGCGTCGAGGTAACCGTGGCCCACGCTCGGGTTGGTGAGATACTGGCAGCTGTACCCGCCGTAGCGCGAGGCCCATGACGCCAGGATATCGGCCACGTCCTTCCCGTGGGCGTAATCGGAAACGCCATACCGGTAGGGATCCGGGGCGGGGATCTGGCCCCAGGTGAACCACCAGGGAGCCCACCAGGAGATCAGTACGGGATCCCGGCAGTTGGGGACGTGGGCATCGGGGGTCCCGTGGACGATCCTCCACGCGGTGTTCCTGCCGTTTTCCAGAAAATACCTAACACTGTTGGCGCGGTAGGCGTTGACCACCGCAGGATCGGCGGAACCAGGCTCTCCCCCCGTCACCGACCTTATGTAGGACTTGAGCCTGCCGTCGTTTATCTCCGCGTAAGGGGGTATGCCGGGATGGTCAGGATAGTAATCGCACAACCACCTGTACTCATGAGAGAGATCAGTTATACCGGCGGCCGCCCTGACGGCCGCGCAGAGGTCCGGGTAACGGAAGCCCAAGATGTAACTGCCGGTTCCACCCTGGGAATGCCCCGCCACGTAGATACGGGCGGGGTCGACCCGGTATTTCTCCATGAGCCCCTGGAGGCAATCCACGATGTCCTGCAATCCGTACGGGTACTCGTTCTGCACCCTCACGTCATCGAACTCGTGCACGCCGCCGTAACTCACGAGGCTCACCGACCCCGCCGGCAGCGGGGCGCCGGGCACGTCGCATCCGTAACCGTAAGGGGTGGACTCGTAGCCCGGCCTCATGTTCACGATCTCCTCGTTCACGTAGACCTCGAGGTAATCCCCGTAGCAAGAGAACTTGAGGTGGATCCAGCCATCGGAGAAGGGCTCCCACGGATAATTCATCACCGAGATCGTTTCCCAGTTCCCGCCGGTTATCTTGAACAACCTGACAAAGCGGTTCCCCGAGGCGTCCTTCATCAGGTCCACGTGGTAGGCGTCGCCGCCGCCCTGCCTTCTCAGGTTGACCCCGAAACCCGACTCCACCCCCGACGGCGCAAGGTCCCTGACCCCGAGCCTGACGGAATAATCCTTGCCCGTGGATTCGAGCCTCAATGCTTCCTTCCACGACGGCGACGTGTCGGTCTGGACCAACCTTCCCGAAGACACCTTCCAGGTCCCGCCCAGAGGTTTCCAGAGGCCGTTATCGACGGAGAAATCGTCATAGAAGGACGGCTCGGACAACGCTCCCTGCCTCGGGGCCCCCTCGGCGAAGAGGCTGTGGAGGTTCCTTCCCCAGGGTGCGAACACTATCCACCCCTTCTCGTCCGCTATCCTCTTGAGCTCCCCCCCGAAGATGCTGCTGGGGTCGTTGGTGAGGATGGGCTTTCCGTAAAGGGCGTGGAGCTCCAACCACACCGGGTAGGCGCGAGAGGGGTCGAAATTCTTGGGTAGGTACACGCTGCAGCGCAGTGGAAGCCCGTCCACGGATGATGGAAAGTCGTAAAGGCAGACCGTTCCCGGAATAGGCTCCCCGTATGGATCGGGCGAACACCCAGAAACCAACACCGCGCCGGCAAGAAGCAGAACGGCAAGTGCGGGCGGGAGGAGTTTTCGAAACCTTTGCATCCCAGTCTATGCCCCCTTTCTCATCCGGCTACCACCCTTCTCGGCCACCGCGACCCCTCGGGGTCCGGGGCCCCGGAAGCGAATTGTTCAAGTCAATTTATTCAATAATAGCAGAGATCGACTTAAATGAAAACATCTCAAAAACGGCCCCTTGGTCCCCGATCAAACAGGCGAGCGAGAAACGTCACGTTACGGAAAACTGCATTTCACGGTCAATCGCGGCGGCCTCACCCTGGCGCGATGGACAATCTCGGCGATCCCTCGAGACATCTTAAGGCAAGATCATACAGCTTAAACCTTGCCCTGCTTGAGAATAGGATTAGTCTGGGAATGCCTGGAGCTGGAAAGCTTTGCCTGCCACCCGATAACCGGATTCCCCGGGCCTTGGAAACCGGACCATCCGGGAACAGGAGCGGTGGGATCTCACGCTTTTGGCCGGTACCACTCATACCTCCAGGAATATGTCCACCGATTGCAGGATGTGTAGTTCTAAAGGCCACCCTCGGAGGCCTGTTTTCTCGGGTCCAAGAAAAAAGGAAACTAGTTCTACTGGGCAAGGACTGGCGAAGGATGGATTGGCGCTGTTTACCGGGTTCTCATCCTTGCAAGGCCATGTCCACCAGTTGCAGGACGTGGTAGTTCTCGAGGCCCGCTTCGGAGGCCGGTTTTCTCAGGTTCAGGAAGCAGAGGGGGCAGAGGTAGACCATGGCACGTGCCCCGTGAGCCAGGGCGTCTTCCACGTTCTTCCTCTTGATACCCGCGGCCCTATCCCTGTCCCTGGGCATCAGGGGAGAACCGCAGCAAAGCGCCCTTTCCCGGTCGTGCTGCCTGGCGACCCTCCTCACCCCCAGCAGTTCGAACAGCTCGTCCAGCCAGGGGTCCTTCCAGGGCGAGTAACGGGAGGCGCAGGGCTGCTGGTAGGCGATGTCAAGGTCCAGCCTCTTTATCCCATATTCACCGGACTTGAGCCGTTCCAGCACGTATTCGATCACGTGAACCGGCTTGAAACGGGGCTTCAACCCCATCTCGCCCGCCAGGGACGAGAAAAGGGCGTAGCAATCGTCGTGGTAGAAGATTATCCTCTCGCGGCCCAACTTCTCCAGGTTCTTTAGGGCGTTCCTGGCCGTCTCCTCGAATGGGGACAGCCGCCCGAGGTGCAACCACCCCACCCCGCAGAAATAATCCCCTCCCTTCACCACGGTCAGGTCCCGGAAGAGGGGCCCATCGAAAAGGCCAGGTATCAGGTCGCCCACGCTGCAAAGGGAGAGAACCTCGTCGCTCTTCCCCTCCTGTACCTGTGCGGGCACCCGGGGAAGGTTCTCGAACAGGGAAAGGTTGGCTTGGGGTATCTCCGGGATGCCTGATTCCTCTTGCCTCTTGACGATGAGGTGAAAGGGATTGACCCCCTTCGGGCAGAAGGCGTTGCAGGCCGCGCAGGTCACGCAGCTCCCCACGATGGGAGGCGTTCCTCCCTTGAGAAGCTCCTCGATCTGCCCCTTGGCTTCCTCCCTGTCGATCTCCTCGTAAGGGCAAAGGAAGAGGCAATCCCCGCACAGGTCGCATCTTTCAGGGTAATACATGGCTTCCCTCCCTGCTCAAAGTAACGGGCACATGCTTAATTCATAATAGCATGACCGCGCTCGTCTTGGCCCCGGGAACGCATGGTCCGGGTCGCTCGGCAAAGGTACAGCCGGGTGGATGACCTCCAGCGGAGTATTAAAAGTCTCGTCGGCGCCCTGCCGGGATGACCCATTGCTGAAGAGCGTCCACTTTTTTTGACATAGTCCGCAAAAATCTCGCTGTGCCACCCATTGTACCTCCGGTCATCAAATTTCGCATCCATGCGATTAGGCTTACTTTCACTGATTTTCCCATCAAAGACATGATCCCGACGATCTTGTCGAAAATCTCACAGCAACGAGATTGAACCTTCGGTCATTTCGATATAGGATTAAGCGTGTACGGGTTTGCGACGGAGCGGCTTCGGATCGACCCACCTGTACAAGGAAGGCGGCGTTCATCTCCGGAAATCCGACAAAGGAGGTGGTGAAACCGGGCGACGGGTTTCTCGTGGAAGGGCCATTCGCGTTTCACAGGGCGTTTCGTCAGGGAGGTGAGGTTGGTTGTCCGATTGGAAGGCAAGCGTCGAGCCGATGGTTTTTCCCGGCAAGATTGCGGTCCCTTACACGTGGACCGTCGGAAGCACCCTGAGCAAGTTCTACTGCGAGTTGAGGGATAACGGCAAGATATGGGCCAACAAATGTCCCTCCTGCGGAACGGTCTTCGTCCCCCCCAAGGTTAAATGCATCAACTGCTACCGTGACCCCAATATCTGGGTGGAGCTTCCAGGCACCGGCATAGTGGAATCTTACACCATCGTCCGTTACGAGGAGCCCATGCTGCACCCCCGCAAGGCCCCTTTCGTGTACGGGCTCATCAAGATGGACGGGGCGGACACCTGTATGGTCCATCTCATCGACGAAATCGAGCCGGAGAAGGTCAGGGTGGGCATGCGAGTGGAGGCCGTCCTGTCCGAGAACCGCGAGGGGAACATCCTGGACATATCCCATTTCCGTCCCGTCAAGTGAGGGGGTGAGCTCATGGAAAGAGTGGCCATCATCGGCGTAAGCCAGACAAAGTACATGCAGAACAATCCCCTGACCTTCGCAGAACTCGTCTACGAGGTGACCACCAAGGCGCTGGAGGACGCCGGCATCACGGTGAAAGAGATAGACAACGTGGTATCGGTATCCTCGGACTTCTGGGATGGCCGGACCATCTCCAGCATGGCCATCTCCGACGCCTCGGGCGCCTTCGGTAAGGACATAACCACGGTCGAGGGCGACGGCACCTTCGGAGCCCTGTACGGCCTCATGAGGACGCTCTCGGGCAGCTTCAACACCACCCTGGTGGTCGCCCACCACAAGGGCACCGAGAGCAACATGAGGGGTATCACCAACACCGCTTTCGATCCACTGGTGGAGAGGAAACTGGGGCTGGACGCCATAAGCTCCGCTGCCCTGCAGGCCCGACGCTACATGACCAAGTACGGGCTGAAGGAGGAGCAGTTCGCGCTGGTATCCGTGAAGAACCACGGCAACGCCAAGCGCAACCCCCTGGCCCTCTTCCCCATGGAGATCACGGTGGAGGACGTGATGAATTCCCGCAAGATCGCCGACCCCCTGAAACTGCTGGATTGCTCCCCGGTGACCGACGGGGCGGCAGCGATAATCCTTGCCACCGAACATGCCGCGAAGAAGTTAGTACCACCGCAGAAGTGCGTCTGGGTGAAGGGAGTGGGCCACTGCGCCGACGCCTTCCGGCTGGGGGACAGGGACCTGGCCGACACCCGGGCACTGGCCGCGGCGGCCAAGAGGGCCTACTCCATGGCCGGCATCCAGGACCCCGGCAGGGAGATCGACCTGGCCGAGGTCTATGACGCCTTCTCCTACATGGAGCCCCTGTGGTTGGAAGGCCTCGGGATATGCCCCGAGGGCATGGCCTGCGAGCACCTGGAACGGGGGAGGTTCGACTTCACGGGACAGCTCCCGGTGAATCCCTCGGGAGGCAGGCTCTCCTCCCATCCGGTCCAGGTGGCGGGACTGGCCGAGATCGCGGAATGCGCCCTCCAGCTCCGCGGGGAGGCCGGCGACCGCCAGGTGGAGGGGGCGAAGACCGCCCTCGCCCACGGGGTAAACGGGATGTGTGGCCAGGCTCACTGCGTCTGGATACTGGGCAAATAAGGGGTGATGGCACATGGGTAAAAGGGTAGGCATCATCGGGGTAGGTCAGACCCATCACGCTTCCCAGAGATTGGACGCCTCCGGGGTGGAGCTCATCGCCGAGGCCGTGACCAGGGCCCTGGACGATGCCGAGATCACCATCAAGGACATCGACGCGGTGGTCATTGGCAACATGGACCACTTCGAGAACATCAACTACGTGGACATGTGGGCGGTGGACGGCCTGGGAGCGGTCATAAAGCCGGTTTTCAAGGTGACCACCGGGGGCACCACCGGGACCACCATAGCCGCCTGCGCCTTCTACACGGTGGCCTCGGGACTGTTCGACGTGGTCCTGGCGGTGGGCTGGGAGAAGAACTCCGAGTCGGACACCCAGGCGGCCATCGCCACCTGTGCGAACCCTGTGCTGGAGAGGGATTTCTTCGCCGGGGCCATCGGGCCCCTGGCCACCGAGTACAGCATGTACATGAAGGCCTACGGGGCCACCGAGGAGGACGCCGCCATCGTGGCGGCCAGGGAGAGGAACAACGCCCTCAACAACCCCTACGCCCACGTGCGGCAGGCGGTGACGGTGGAGGACGTCCTCAAGTCCCCCATGCTCTCCTACCCCATAAAGTTCCTGGACATGTGCCCGAGGTCCGACGGGGCATGCGCCGTCATCTTCGCGGTGGAGGAGAAGGCGAAGAAGTTGTGCCCCAGGCCGGCCTGGATCCACGCCTCGGTGGTCAGGCACGACTACACCCACTTCGGCGACCTGGAATGGACCTTCATGCCCACCCTGGAGAGGGCATCCGCCGAGGCGTACAAGCTGGCCGGCATCACCAACCCCCTCAAGGAGTTCGACGTGGCCGAGCTCTACCTGCCCGCCTCCACCTGCGGCGTCAAGTGGATGGACAGCCTCTGGTTCTGCGACCACGGGGAGGCCCCCAAGCTGATCCGCAAGGGCGTGTTCAACATGGACGGAGAGCTCCCGGTGAACCCCTCCGGGGGCGTCATCTGCACCAATCCCATCGGCGCCACCGGGCTCATCAGGGTGGGGGAAGCGGCCTGGCAGATTATGGGAAAGGCCGGCCCCAGGCAGGTGGAGAACGTCCGCAAGGCCTTGGCCACCGGCTTCGGGGGATGCAGCTGGTCGGACGTGATGATACTGGGAGCGGACCTGCCATGAGGAGGTGCTTGCCATGATGGAGAGACTCGGCATATACGAGGACAAGAGGAAAAGGACCCATACTCCCGAGGGCTATGAGCTTTTGACCCACACATCCGGCCCGGTTTCCTACGATTTCAACTGGCACCTGGGCTATTACTGGTCCTATTTCCTGCAGGGACTCAAGGAGAAGAAGTTCCTGGCCACCAAGTGTCACCAGTGCGGTCGGGTGTACATGTTGCCCCGCCAGGTCTGTGGCCGGTGCTTCGTGGAGATGAACGAGTGGGTGGAAGTAGGGCCCGAGGGGGTCCTGGAAGGGTTCACCATCGTGCGGTTCCCCTACGTGAATCCCAACCACGGGGGGATGAAGGAGGTCCCCTTCACCAGCATCTGGGTGAAGCTCGACGGGGCGGACACCCGCATGATGCATTACTGCAACGAGCACGACGAGACCAAGCTCCAGGTGGGCATGAGGATGAGGGCCGTCTGGGCCGAGGATAGGAAGGGAAGCATCCACGACGTCGCCTACTTCGAGATAGCGGAGTGACCTCGTAGTCGCCACGAAAAAGGCGGCCGTTACGTGGCCGCCTTTTCTTTTTGGAACGGGAATGGCCAAGAAGAAAGACAAAACCGGTCGAAGTCCAATACGAACGCCAAACGTTGACGCTTCCTTAGGTTTTGTATACATTTCGGGTAAGGCTGTCGGCTTCAGGGCAAAGGCTCCGGCGGGAAAACGACATCCCGGAATGCCCTCGGACAATGGGAGGCGGAGATGGAGAAGATCTGGCTCAAGCACTACGATTACTTCGTTCCCGAAAGCATCCGTTACCCGGAGATCCCTCTCTACCAGATACTGGAACTAACCTGCGTAAGGTACGACGACAGCGTGGCCACCATCTTCTTCGACCAGAAGATGACCTACGGACAGCTGAGGGACCACGTCAGGCGCCTGTCCGCGGCCCTGCGCAGCATGGGGGTCAAAAAGGGAGACCGGGTGGCCATAATGCTTCCCAACTCCCCCCAGTTCATCATCTCCTACTATGCCGTCCTGGAGGCGGGCGCCACGGTGGTGAACATCAGCCCACTGCACGTGGAAAGGGAACTGGAGTACGAATTCAACGATTCGGGCTCCGAGACCCTCATCTACCTCGACCTCTTCGACGCCCGCATCCAAGCGGTCAAGGACAAGACGCCGCTCAAGCGCCTCATCGTGTCCAGCATCACCGACTACATGGAGAGCCCCACGCCTCCATCGGTCCCGAAGTCCCCGGATACCTACCACCTCCGGGAGGTGATCGAGGAGTCTTCCCCTGACCTGCCCGTGGAGGACATCGACCCCCGGGAGGACCTGGCCGCCCTCCAGTACACCGGCGGGACCACCGGCCTGCCCAAGGGGGTCATGCTCACCCACTTCAACCTGGTGGCCAACGCCTTCCAGTGCATGTTCTGGGCCAAGGAGTTCGTGGAGCGGGGAAAGGACATCTACCTCGACGTGATCCCCTTCTTCCATTCCTACGGTCAGACGGTGGGGATGAACAACGCCATCCTCAACGCCGCCGCCATGGTCCTCATCCCCCAGTTCGAGATAAACCTGATGCTGCAGGCCATCCAGAAGTACAGGCCCAATTTCTTCCCGGGCGTGCCCACCCTGTACGTGGCCATCCTCAACCACCCCGATGCCTTGAAGTACGGCGTGGACAAGATTAGGCTCTGCAACTCGGGTTCCGCTCCCCTGCCGGTGGAAGTTCACCGCCGCTTCAGCAAGATCTCGGGAGGGATCTTCGCCGAGGGATACGGGCTCTCCGAGGCCTCCCCCGTCACCCATTCGAACCCCATAATCGGGAAGAAAAAGGTGGGCTCCATCGGGATACCCTTCCCCGACACCGAGGCGAAGATAGTGGACGTGGAGACCGGGGAACAGGAGCTGGGGTTCAACGAGCCGGGCGAACTCATAATCCGCGGACCCCAGGTCATGAAGGGGTACTGGAACAAGCCCGAGGAGACCGCCCAGACCCTACGCAACGGATGGCTCTACACCGGCGACATCTGCACCGTGGACGAGGACGGTTACTTCTACGTGGTGGACCGAAAGAAGGACATGATCATAGCGGGGGGTTTCAACATCTATCCCCGCGAGATCGACGAGGTCCTCTACGAGCATCCCAAGGTCCAGGAGGCGGTCACCGTGGGGATCCCGGACGAATACCGGGGGGAGACCGTGAAGTGCTACGTGGTGCTCAAGCCGGGTGAACAGGCCACGGAGGAAGAGATCATAGCCTGGTGCCGGGAAAGGCTGGCCAATTACAAGGTACCCCGCATGGTGGAGTTCAGGGATTCCCTGCCCAAGAGCATGGTGGGCAAAGTGCTACGCCGGGCCCTCCGGGAGGAGGAGATTGCCCGGAGAAAGGGAGAAGGCTGAACTCCCTCCATCATACGCCCCCTGTCGGGAAGACGTCCTGCCGCTGTCGGAGATACGGACATGGACCTAACGGGCAAGATCCGGAGACGGTGAAAGGGAACAGTGGCCGGCTGTTCTGTCCTGGACATCGGCATGGACGTAA
>JBBFMI010000018.1:0-15265 GCA_037478635.1 Candidatus Geothermincolales bacterium
GGAGCGGGACAGGGAGGCATCCCGGCTGATAGAGGCGGTGGGCAAGGGGATGACGAAACCCCTGGAAAAGATAATCGAACTGTCGGAGGGGATAACCTCTGCTTATTCCCGGGATAAGGCGAGGGCATGCGGCGGGGCCATATTGGAGGAGGCGAACGAGCTCTCCCAGCTGGTGGAGGACCTCCTCGAGCTCATGCGGATCGAGGCTGGAAGGGCTTCCCTCGCCCTCACCGCTATCGGGCCGGAGGAGATGGCGAACCTGTTGCGGGAAGTGACCCAGGGCGAGGTGTTGGTCAGGACCGAGCCCCGGGGGAAGGTTGGATCGGTCGCCGTGGACACTGACCGCCTCGCTCGAGCTTTAAACCAGGTGATCCGACTTTGGCCCGCGCGGCACAGAAAGGCTTTTATCTTGGAATGGACCGAGGGTGAGAACGAAGTGACACTGATGATAGAGCCCCTGGAAGCAACTGGTAAAAAGGAAGAAGTTCTGGAAACACTTCCACGATACGCTCGGCGCGGAAAGCAGGACCTTTCTGGCGCCGCGAACGACGGGCGAGAGGGCGAGGAACGGCCCCCGGGATCTTTTGGCTCGGAGGACCTGGGCGTGACCCTTGCCAGTCGTTTCCTGAAGGTCCACGGTGGGAGTATGGAACTGGTGCCGGGGAAAATGGGATCCGGCCTGGTATTGCGTCTCCCCGGAGTGTCCCGGACCGGAGCGTGAAGGGACCGTGGCAACCGGGAAACCCGCTCGCGGGAGACCCAAGGTGTGCCCGCCGTTCGTGCCATCCATGGCCACGTACCGGGGGGTTTCTCCCGGGCCCGCGATCATTCACAACCCGGAAGTTGTCTGTTATTTATTATTGTCCCGGGGCCATCCCCTTTCCCGAGCCCGCCCCTTCCCAAGCCTCGTAAAGGGAGACCACGGGCCGAAGGGACTCGGGCCAGGCCACACCGGGGAAGGGGTGCGGGCGCGCCCCGAGGCAAGATCGGGCTACCTGCTCTATGACGGACGAAGTCCCTACTCAAGAGGTGACGACATGGAGAAGCTGGTATACGAGTCGGTGGAGGGCAAGTGCCGCATCTGCGGTTCCAACGCCCAGGTCATGCGGGTGACCGAGTTCAACCTGAAGGTATGCCTCTCCTGTTATCCCCGCTTCTTCGAGAGGAGGATACGACGCACCCTGGAAAAATATGACATGATAAGGGAGGGGGACAGGGTGCTCGTCGCCCTTTCCGGCGGCAAGGACTCGGCGGCTTTGCTCTTCGCCCTGAAGAGGCTCTCTCCCCTGATGGGCTTCGAGCTCATCGCCACCCATTTCCACCTGAACATGGGCGAATTCTCCGAACGCAACCTGGCCCTGGTGGAGGAGCAGGCCGAAAGGGCGGGAGTCGAGCTGAGGGTGGTCCGCATCGGGGATCTCGGCCTCAAGGTAGCAAAGGTCAAGGGGTGGAAACCCTGTGCCGTCTGCGGCGCGATCAAGAGGGCCCTCATGAACAGGGAGGCGCGCGCGGCGGGAGCGAACGTGCTCGCCACCGCCCACAACCTGGAGGACATGCTGCTCTTCGCCTTCAAGAACCTGCTCTCCCGCCGTCACTACCTGCCACCCCCGGTCCTGGAGCCCATCGGCGATCTCCCCAGGAAGGTGAAGCCCCTCATGTTCACCTCGGAGAAACACGCCCTGCAGTACTGCCTGCTCCGGGACATCCCGTTTTTCCCGGAGAAGTGCCCGGCCTGGTCGCCCAAGGGCCATTCCCTCAAGGAGGTCTTCGAGACCCTCGAGAAGACGGTCCCCTCCGGAAAGCTGCAGCTACTGCTCTCCCTCATGGAGATCATGCCCCCCAGGGAAGAGCACATGTGGCGTCCCACCGGTACCTGTCCCGAATGCGGCGAGCCGACGTCCCAGCCCAAGTGTCCCCTATGCCAGCTCGCCGAATGGTTCTCTTCCCAGCCGGGAAGGGAAAGCGCGTGAGGGCAACATCGAGAAAGGCTTCTGTCGGAGCCGGTCGCGTTCCGGCAGAGCCCCGCGTCAGATCAATATCTCCTCCAGGCTCTTCCTCGGCCTGGGACCGGGGTCCTCCGCGGGATATCCGAGGGGAAGGAGGAAAATGGGCGGGTATTCGGGTGGGAGCGAGAGTATCTCGGCCACCCTTTCCTCCTCGAAAGCCCTGACCCAGCAGGTGCCGAGGCCCAGGGAAGTCGCCGCCAGCACCATGTTCTCGACGGCTATGGTCACGTTTATTACCGCGTGAAGGAATCCCCTCTCCCCGTCGGAATCCCCCTTCTTCCGGAGATACCAGAGGATCATGCCGGCGCTGGGCCTCACCGCCCTTGCCCTCAATAGCTCCAGGGTCCTCTTAGCTCGGTCGCCGAGGGCCAGCAGGTCGGCGCAGGCCACTATGACCACCGGGGCCTCCTCCACGAAGCGCTGGTTATGGGCCGCTTCCCTCAACGCTTTCCTGGTCCCGGGATCCGTAACCACCTTGAATTTCCAAGTCTGTAGGTTGCTCGCGGAGGGCGCGAGCCGCCCGGCCTCCAGCACCTGTCGCAGCAACCCTTCGGGCACCTCCCGCGGCTGATATCTCCTTATGCTCCTCCTGGCGGCAATGGCCTCCATGACCTCCATCCAGGACACACCTCCTCCGTTTCGGGGGATTCACGCCACCTGCCTGAACACCTGAAAACTCTACGCAGATCTGCACCTAAACCGTCCTTGATGCTTGTCGATGCTGACCCCCTGGTGTCGATAACATCCAAGAATTTGCGCCACCCTTCCACCGGGAAAAACTTCGAGCCATTTCCGATTGCATCTAGCTCTTCGAGTTTTGTGCCCACTCTTCTCAAAGAGGCCGCGGAAAGCCTTGATGGCACCGGCGGTATCGAGGTTCCCCACGGGCCCTCATCCGACCGGGTCACGTACAAGCGATATCCTGCCGACAAGCGTTGGGACACGCCGTCCCAGGGATATATCCAAAAAACGCCAATGACCTGCATATGCGCGATATTGGCTTTAAAGATCCCCGTTCCCGTGCGCGAGCCATCTTCACCCGTCTTCCTCGCTAACAACCCTGCCAAGTATTTCCTCAATCTTCTCCAATAGGGCGCCTATCCCCCTGCTCTTGGGAAAGAAGTAAGTCCTACCCATCTGCTCCAATTCCCTTATCCTCTTTTCGTCGGAAAGGACGGAGGAGACCAGGACGGGTATCTCCCCGGTCTCCTCCTCCTGACGGAGTTTCTTCAACACCCAGAGCCCGCTGAAGCGGGGAAGGTGGATGTCCAGGATCACCAGGTCCGGATGAAGCCTGCGGGCCAAGCTTACGGCGCTGAAGGGAGCGTGGCATATTATGACCTTCGCTCCCCTCCCGCCCAGCATGATCTCCAATAGGCGCGCAAGGGACCGGTCATCCTCCACCACCAGGATTTTCTTCCCCTCCATCGAGGAAAGTATAACCCTTGAGGTAGGTGGAGGACAAAGGAAGGAAGGTATGCCCCACCCTCTTCAAGAATGACCCTTTCAGGCCTTCTTGGCCTTCCGCCTTGGAGGAACCGTGATGCCGAACTCCTTCTTCCGCTTGGAGATAGTGGAAGGATGGCACTGGTAGATCTGGGCGATCTCCCTGAGGGTCATGCCCTCCTTGAGGAACGCACGGAGATCGGATTTCTTGATGTCCACCCTGGGAGCGCCGACCTTGCCGTTATGTATCCTCCTCGGCTTTATCTCCCGGGCGAGCATCCGCGCCGTCCTCGCAGCCGGTTTAGCCGCCGTGGCTTTTCTTGTCGTAGCCTTCGCCTCCGCCTTTTTCACCTGCGCTCTCGTGGTAGTTGTCCTCGGCATGTCCATCTCTCCTTTCGCCTCACCCGGTCATTCCCGCACCCGGCGGGAAGCTGTCGTCACGACTGCCAGGCCTTTCCAGTGAAAAACCTCTCCCTTACACAAGATGCATTCCTTAAGAATCTATCTTTTTACATCTAAACCGGGGATTTAACTGTTTATAAATCTATCGATTATGAAATTCAAGTTATTTCTATACATTTTTTATAAAACATGCATCAGAAATTTTCAAGCCACAGCGCCTAACATAGATCATACATGTGCTCCTGAAGGAGTCGCCTCGTGATCACGAGCCAAAACGCAACATCACGCGCACGTCATCACTTTTTTTCAAGATGTAGTCTATCAAGGGGTGATCGATACGATGGTGGCCGGCTTCATGAACAATGGTCCGAAAAACCGCTCCATTCGCGGTAATAGGCTATCGCCTCCTCCAGGTGTGGTTCACGGAAATCGGGCCAGAGAACCGGGGATACGTAGATGAGGGCACCGGCACAGTGCCACAGCATGTAGTTGCTTATCCTCATCTCTCCGGCCGTCCTAATGAGCAGGTCTACGTCCGGCAGTTCCGGGAGATAGAAATGTTCCCTTAAGAGTCGCTCGTCCACGTCCTCGGGAGCGAGGTCCCCCCGGCGGGCTTTTTCCGCCAAGCGGGCGGCCGCGTCGAGGATCTCCCCCCTTCCGCCGTAGTTGAAGTTTATGCACAGGGTAAGGGCCTCGTTTCCGGAAGTGGCATCTCTTGCCAGATCGAACCAGGCAAGGATCGGGTCGGGGATGCCGTCCCGGCGGCCCACGTGATACATCCTCACGCCCAGGCTCATGAACTCCTCCAGGCGCCGCCGCAGCATATCCCTGCTCATCCCCACGAGAAAGGAGACTTCTTCCTCGGGCCGTTCCCAGTTCTCGGTGGAAAAGGCGAAAAGGGAGAGGTACCTGACGCCCATCCGCACGCAGGCCCTCACGGTGACCATTATGGATTCCTCGCCGTGGCGGTGGCCCTCGATGCGGGGCAGTCCGCGCATCTTGGCCCATCTGCCGTTTCCGTCCATTATTATCCCGATGTGGTTCGGGAGACGCGTCATCTGCGCATTTACCTCCATCGAAAGAAAAGCTAAGTCCTGCCGACCGAGATGATTATACGGTTGTGTCACCCTCGAATAAAAGCGTGGGCCGGAAATCTCGGCCGATCCACCAAACCGGCCCATCTCCCAGTTTTCCCGGCAAAGGGGTGACGGATCCCTCCCTTAAAAACTTCTTACCCCGTGGTAACCGATAACCCGTCATCGTTCGCCTTTCACCGGCTCCAGCGGTCCTTTCGCCGATTCGTATCCGCCCGCGACCGACAAACTGCTTCAGCCGCTTCCCCCCTCCTGCCGATAAGGGTTTAGAGGAGACGAAAGGAGGGCAGGAGACGATGTCGGCTTACGGGAACGCGGAAGACGCACTAAGGGACGTAAGGCCGGTGTCCACCCGGGTCCGTTACCGCAGCATATTCACCAGGAAACTGGAGCGCAAACTGGAGGAGAAGGGGGTCGACATGCCAGCCCGTATCCTCGCCCTGTTAGACACCCCCTTCGAGGAGTTCAGCGAGGAGGAGCGCCTGGTCTACGAATCCCAGGTGAAGCCGCTGGCCTTCGTCCTCGCCGAACACCTGCAAGAGGTATACGAGGACATGGGCTGCCCGCGCGGAGGATGGGAAGACATGCTTGGAAGGCTGAAGGATAGCCCAATAAAGGTCATCGCGGCCCTGGTCCTGCACGAGGAGGAAAGGGCAAGCTCGCTTCCCGAGGATGATATCCCGCCCGAACCGTCACCGGAAGCTCCCAGGAAGATAAAGGTAAAAGTTACCAAGCCCTGCCAGGTGAAGAAGGAAAGGTGGTGGGAGAAAAAGATATTCTGAACACCCTGTTGATGTTCACATAACAGGGTGGAGAATAAGAAATCATCTTGCTATTTCCAATATATGGTTGCATTTTACCGGGAACGCG
Source organism: Candidatus Geothermincolales bacterium (assembly GCA_037478635.1). Lineage (GTDB taxonomy): Bacteria > Actinomycetota > Geothermincolia > Geothermincolales > RBG-13-55-18 > JACVJK01. Next base: position 5,819 of record JBBFMI010000018.1, read on the forward strand.
CATGCGCGGTTATACTTGCTATGCGCTCATGTCCGATTTTCGTCATACTCTCACCTTCCTCCACCACCGACGATCCGCGAGGCGGTACGTCTCGAAAACGCACAAGCAAGATACTGCAGATGGATCAAGGGGCCCTCCGTGGGGTCACCAGCGGGATAAGCCGCCATTCGCGAATACAGGACGAGAAGGGCAGGACCGGGCGGAGAAGGAATGCCACCGTTAAAACAACGGCTTTTCTCGCTTTGCCGACCGTCTCCCTTCCCCATTCCACCCTGTATGTCGGAAAAAGAGGAAAGGTCTCCGGCCAGGCCGTTTCCGCTTTAAAGCGTTTTTTCGTTATCATGTCGCCATGAAGTCTTGGTAAACGGGAGATGCGCCGTGGGACAAGGGCACGAAAGGAGCCTCCGTTTTCCGGGGCCCACGGCAACGGGACAGGAGGTGGCCATGGAAGAGTCGACCCTGAGGGAAGAGATCTGCGAGATCGGGCGCAGGATGTGGCAACGGGGCATGGCATCCGCCAACTCGGGAAACATATCCGCGCGGCTCGGGGAAGACCGGGTGCTCATCACCCCCACCCTGGTGAGCAAGGGATTCATGAGACCGGAACAGGTACTCCTGGTGGACCTGGAGGGAAACGTGCTGGGGGGCGAGGGCAGGCCCACCTCGGAGACGCCCATGCACCTGAGGTTGTACCGGGAGAGGCCGGATATCGGGGCGGTGGTGCACGCCCATCCCCCCGTGGCGACCGGTTTTGCCGTGGCGGGAAAGGCGCTGGACCGACACCTGGTGCCGGAGGCCATCGTCTTCCTGGGCGAGGTGCCTGTAGTGCCCTTCCGCATGCCGGGAAGCCCGGAACTGGGGGAAGCGGTGGTGCCTTACCTGGACGACCACGACGCGGTGCTCCTGGAAAATCACGGGGTGCTATGCTGGGGTCCCGACCTGGAGCAGGCATACCATAGACTGGAAACGCTGGAATTTTACGCCATGGTAACCCTGGTGGCACAGCTGCTGGGTTCGGTGAGGGAGGTGCCATCCCAGCCCCTGTCCCAGCTGCTGCAGGCAAGGAGGATCATGAAGGGGAAGGGCGCATGACGGTGCTCCTGGCAACGTCGCTCCACTGACCTAATCTCGACTGGGACCTGTAAATGCTCGGTTACCTGAAAGTATCTTTCTTATACGATATTCTGTGAGATCAAATAACAAAACCCGGTTGAAGAGGTTAAACTTTTCGCCGCCACTGCCGAAAAAAAGAAGGACAGTGGCGGCGTTTGTTTAAGTAAACAATCAGGGATAATATAATTGAAGAGGTGGCTGTCATATCAAAGGAAGATGGCGTTGATAAGAACCCGTGTCCCTTTCCCGATCGAGCTGTCGGGTACCGTCTTAGACCGGAGAGGCGTTCGGTCAAGAGCATGCTTCCGAAGAATGAAAAGAACATCTGCCACATCGCTCAATGCCCGACCTTACCTTTCCTGGACGTAGACGGAGAGGAGGTGATGGGGGATACATCCTTGTCGCTCGTAGAGATGAGGTCTCCTGGATGAGGTCTCCTGGTGGATATTAGGGGGTGAGGAGCTTGCTCAAGAGAAACGCGATCCTGGCCGTGGCGCTGGCCGTCATCGCCTTCTTCTGGATCTGGTTCTTTGAGTACTTGGGAGCCAGGGCCTACTGGGTAGCGCTGGTGGCCTTCGCGGTCTGCATGGCCTACGGCTTCGACCTTCCCAGGGCCCTGCCCTGGATGTCCATCGGGGCGGTGATAGGGCCTGTTCTCGGAATATTGTCCTACCTGCTCTTTATGAAGGTATTCCCGCTTTTCGTGGGGCTTTCGGTGGCCGCCGCGGGAGCCATACTGGTCCTGGTAGCCGGCCTCCTCTCCCTCTACAAGATGAGGGAGATGCTCCCCATGACCCTGGTGGGCTGGGGTTCCTTCCTGGGCGCCGTGGCCCGTTACGACTACCTGATCGCCGAGAAGGCGGTGGAGGCCCTGCCCCGCGCCGGCTTCACCCTCATCGGCGTGATGCTCTCCCTGCTCATGGGGATTCTCATCGCCATGGTCCTCAATGCCCTCACGATGCTCGCGGCGGCCAAGGGAACGGGGGAGATGGGCGCGGAAGGCCCGAGGGAATAGGAGGTGGATGGGAAGATGAAGAGAAGGCTCAAGAGGTTCTCCCTGGTCCTTTTCGCCGCCGCCCTGGTCATCGCGGTCACCGCGGTGATACCGGCCGGGGCGGAGGCCCCCAAGGGGGCTTCGGCCGAGGGCAAGGCGATATCCAACGAGTTCGTCTTCCTGGAGACCGATCCGCTGGGCAACGTGGAAAAGGCCCAGGTGTACGACTGGCTCTCGGTCAAGGACAAGGGCAGCTTTGAGCTGCGCCTGAAGAAGACCCTGGACGGAAAGACCAAGTGGCAGGGGGTAAAGGGGTCGGTAACCCCCAAGGATGACGGCAACTACATCGTGTGGAACGTCGACACCGACGGGGCGGACAACCTGGTGGCCGTGACCAGCCTGGACAAGGAAACGGTGGAAAAGGCGGCGACCAGGATCCCGCTGGACATCCGTTACGAGTACTGGTTTGATGGCCAGAAGATAACCGACCCCTCGGAGATCACCGGAAAGAGCGGCCGGTTCAAGCTGCAGCTCACCCTAAAGAACACCAGCAAGGAGAAGAGGAAGGTCAAGTACGTGGATCCCAAGACCGGGTTGGAGAAGGAGGAGGAGGTAGAGACTTACCTTCCCCTGGTCATCCAGCCCTATGACTGGGACTTCGACAACAAGGTCTTCTACAACCTGGAGACCGACCCCACCGGGATCATTGTCTACCTCCCCGATTTCTACCGGCTGGGTTGGTCTATCCCCCTGTTCCCGCCGGCCACCGAGGAATCCCACACCATCTGGGTCTCGGCCGACGTGAAGAACTTCCGCATGCCCACCCTCACCCTGCTGGTGGCCTTCATCCTGCCCCACACCAACCAGGCCGACCCCATCCCCACCTTCAAGTCGGGTCTGGAGTCCATCTACGGAGGCGTGAAGAAGCTGGACGAGGGCCTCAGGCAGATGAGGGACGGCGTGGGCGACCCGGCCACCGAGAACACCCTGCTCAACGGCATCACCAAGATCCACGAGGGCCTGTCCAAGATGGCGGCCGCCAACGCCATGCCGGCCATGAAGTCCGGCCTGGACGACAAGCTCATACCGGGCATCAAGCAGATGTACGCCGGGATAGGCTCGGAGACCACCGAGGGCACCCTGCTCTACGCGGCGAGCGCGGCGGCGGCGGGCCTGCTCCAGATGGCGGGCGGCATAGGAAGCCCTGAGACCAAAGACACCGCCCTCTACGCCATGAACGCCATGAAGGAGGGACTGAAGAGCATACTGGCGGGCATCGGGAGCGCCACCACCGAAGGAACCCTCCTTTACGCCGCCAGCGCGGTGAGCGGAGGCCTGAACCAGATGCTCGCCGGGGTCCAGCGGATGATAGCGGGCATCGGGTCGCCGACCACGCCCGATACCCTGCTCAACGGACTCGCCCAGATCAAGGGAGGGCTCCAGCAGATAAGCCTGGGGTTGGGTAATGCTACTACACCCAATACCATAATCGCTACGCTGAATTATTTTGCTACATTAATTCGCAATGGATCTGCGGGAGCGATCCCCGATATAACTAATGTAGTAAGTCAACTCCAACCGGGTAGTGGCACTTTATACGAGTATGTTGAAGACAATGTTAGCCCCGAGAGTGTGAGAAATCACATCCTATCGCAATTCACAAATCTTAAAAACACTCTCATTTTGGTTTCGTCTAATCTGGGGATAATCCACTTCGGGCTCACCAACGATGATGAAGACTTAGGGCCTATTGGTATTATCCCGAACCTTAAGAATATTAAAAATAATCTTGATGTTCTGTTAATCCCCGGCGTTGAAAAGGTCAGCTCCGGCCTGGACCATGAAGATGATCCAGATGATCCAAACGATAGACCGGGCATTAAACAGGGGCTCGAGCAGATCAAGGCGGGGATAGGGAGCGCCGCCGCCGACGGCACCCTGCTCTACGCCATGAACGCCATAGCCGGAGGCCTGCAGAGCATCGCGGCCGGCATAGGCTCTGCCACCACGGCCGACACCCTGCTCTACGCCGTGGAGAAAGTCAGCGCCGGCATGGAGCAGATGAAGGCGGGGATAGGGAGCGCCGCCGCCGACGGCACCCTGCTCTACGCCCTGGCGGCCATGCAGGGCGGACTGCACAAGATGAAGCAGGGCCTTTCCTCCGGTGACCCGAAGAACCCAGCCATCCTGGAGGGCCTGGCGCAGATATCCGGCGGCCTGGGCGACGTGATCAAGGGCCTGGGAAGCACCGGGACCGAGGGCACCCTGCTATACGGGACCTACAAGATCAAGGACGGCCTTGCGAAGATAGGCGAAGGCCTGGTGAAGACCACCGACGAGGGCACTTCCGCCCTCACGAAGGGCCTCGAGTACTTCCTCGGGAACATAAACCTCAACCTCGGCAAGGTGAAGGCTATAGAGGAGAGGGCCGAGGAGTTCGACCACTTCCTGGGCGACCCCGAGGGCGGAAGCGGCACGGTGCGCTTCATCTACCAGACCAAGCCCACCTACTCCTACAAGGAGGGCGGAAGCTGGGTGACCGGCCTGGTGCTGGTGATCATCGTCGGCCTCGCCCTCGTCGCGGGAGGCTTCTTCCTGGCCCGCAAGATGGCCGCCTGAACCTCGCGGGACACGTAAGAAGGGCGCCCCGGCGGGGCGCCCTTCTCTTATGCTCGCCACGAGGTCCCAGGTGAAGGCCAATCCACCCCAAACATCCCAACTTGCCCGGACACCACGGGTAAACGTACGGGCCGTTCCTCCGGGCCTCCTCGCCCCCACTCCGAGCCCGGAAAAACCTCGAACCATCCCCCGGCCTTCTCAGAAAACGCGACCGAACCCGAAGACCACGGGATAGCCAGCCGACGCTTCCCATCGTTCGACATTTCGAATAACCTGGCTCGGCATTGAGTGGGGTGGATGCTCCTATTTACAAGTTTCCGCTCTCTTCGTCGGGACCGGGAGCGTCATTCCCTGTAACGCTCATCCCCAATGACTCCAAAAGAAAAGGCCGGGACGAATAGCTTTCGCCCCGGCGACCGTCTTCTTGCCAGTCAGAACAATGCCGATGGAGCCCGTCCCGGGCTCTGGTCAGCCTATCCGCCTCTCAATGCCCTCCGGAAGAGGACTCCTCTTCTTTCTCCACCTTGACCCGGAAGGTCTTCTCCTCCTTGACCTTCCCCCCGGCATCCACCAGCCGGAAGGTCAACTCCGACTCACCCGCCTCCACCGGGTCGAATATCCAGGTCTCCTCGCCCACGGCGTGCTCTTCCCCGTGGGCCTTCTCCTTCTCCTCGTACTCGACCTCCACCAGGCGGAGCTGGTCGGGCAGGGGCTCGGCCAGCCTCCAGGCCAGCCCCTCGGCCGGCTTCAGCTCCAGGGCCACCGAGAACTTGTGGCCCCTCTCCACCGAAATCTCCTCGGAGGGGTCCTCGAACTTCTTGGGCTCCTTGCCGGTGCTTCCCTTCTTGCGCACGTCCACAGTGAAGGTCACCCTGGTTTCGGCCTCTTCCTTCACCGTCAAACCGGGCTCCTCCGCCTCCTCTTCCCGCTCGGAAACGGCCGCCTTCGCCGTCTCCTGGTGAGCCGGCTCCTCGGACTTCTCCTTCTCTTCTGCCTTGACCGTGCCCTCGGTGTCTTTCTTCTCCGCTTCCTCCTTCAGCCCGAGTTCGGGGGCCACGTGTCCTTCCCGTTCCTGGGTCCACGCCATCCCGTAGGCGAAAGACACGTGGGTCACGCCCAGGCCCTGGGCCTTGAAGGTCCACTTCTCCTCGCCGGGCTTTTCTTCACCCCCCTCGTGGAACTCCCTCTTCACCAGGGTCACGATCTCCTCTTCCAGGGGTTCGGCCAACCGCCAGGCGTATCCCGCCTCCGGCTCGGACGGTAGCAGGATGCTGAATTCTTGCCCCTTCTCAACCACGATGGGCCTCGAGGGGTCCCGGTGTCCCTCGGAAGCCCCACCCCCGCAGCCCGCAAGGAGAGCACCGGTGAGGACCATAAGCATTACTGCCACCGCTGCCGCGTACCACCTTCTCATCTTCCTTCCTCCTGTCTCTCGCCTCGGGTTCCCGCTTCGCCCGGGAGATCTTCCCTCTGGATGGATTCGCGCGAATATTATAGTGCAATCCGGCGCCCTCTTCACCGGCCGGCCCCCGTCCCGACAAAAAGAAAGGCCGCCCGATTCGATGGCCGCAAACCATTCAGTGAAAGCGGATCTCGGGCAAGCGCTAAGAAGCCGACGCGGGGCGGAATACGCGGGCTCTCAGCCCTCAACAGAGCTCTCTCCTGCCGGGAAGCGCTACCCAGCCCGAGGCCGGCAGCTTCTGGCTACCCAAAGGCATAGAGGAATAAAGGGGGCCATCGGCGGCCTTTTCGAGATAAGCCCCCTCGGAGGGGACTTCCCTCCAGTTCCTGATGGTCAGCTTTATGGGAAAGGCCGCCACGTCTATATCCGGTGCCATGTAGTTAAGCTCGGCAAAGGAAAAGAAGTTCTCCGAGCTGTATATGTTCACGTTGTTCAGGGCGGTTATCTGGCACATCTGGCCCCCGAACATCCTCAGGTCCACGGTCACGTCTCCCCCGGCGTAGAAGAAGAACTCGTTGGTGCTGGCCAGGCTCAGGAAAGTCCAGTCGTTGTTGAAGGTGATGTTCCCCTTGGCGATCACCTGGAACTTCGAGTTGTTCCAGAACTGCAGGTAGTTGTTGACCGTCACGTTGCCCTCGCAGACGAATATCCCCTTCATGTTGGGCTGGTTCCAGACGAAGCCGTTGAGGGTGAGGTTTCCCGTCACGTAGAACACGGTCACCGACGAGGTCCCGTAGGAACCCAGGTTGCCGCTCAGGGTCTTGTTGCCCACGAAATAGTTCCCCTGCTCCTGGGCCAGCGCCCGATAGTACTCGTAATTCGGTTCGGGTATGTATACCTCTTCGCAACCGGGCTGGTTGACCACGTTCCCGGTGTATATCGCACCCAGGTCCCAATCGAACAGCTTGTTGATCCTCCTTATCAGGTTTCCAGTGTAGATGTTCCAATTCCTGCTCCCGGTTGTAGCCGCGTAAACCCTGGCCCAGGAGAAGGCCGGGGGAAAAAGGCTGGCCTGCCCGTCCACCCATATCTCGGTGGTTCCGGGAGAGCCCGTCTTCTTGTCCCCCGTCTTCATGTCCCCGTAATAACGGACGGTCAGCTCTCCGAAGAACCGGGGGGCGACCCGGAGATATATCTTCCTCCTCGCCTCCACGTTCCCGTTCACGGTGAAACCATCCCCCAGGCTCAAGATGGGACGGTTTTCGATGTTCACGTCCCTCTGGGCCCGGATGTTGCCGTTGAACCTTATGGGTATGTTGGCGTTCAGGAACTCGTCACAGGCTATGTTCACGTCGTTCCCCGCGAAGATGAGGTAGTTGCGGAGGACGTCGAAGGCCTGGGATCCGCTGTAGTACACGTCCTCCCTGATCTTCCTGCGGAACGTCCTGCCCCTGCTACGGTAAAGGCCCTCGGCGGTGACGGAATAATCGTAGGGGCCGGTCTTCTGTATCCATATCCTGTAATCACCTCCCAGCAAGCTCCCCTGGATGGGCTGTTGGGTGCTGGAGGGGATGTCCTCGTTCACGATGCGGGCATGGGCCACGTAGAGGGCCGATTCGGCAATCTGGAAGGCCCTGTCCTCAGGCTTCTTGTTCCCCACACCCTCCATTGAGGACACCATGAGCAGGAGGCTTGCCGCCCCGAGGACGGCGAGCATGGTCAGGGCCACCAGCACCATCACCATGGCAAAACCTTCCTCCGCTGGAGGGAAGAACCTCCACGGCCCGTGCCGGTGACTTCTCATCCTGAACCAGCCCATCATGTCCACCGCCTCCATCACATCGAGTTCCTGAGCATCACGGATCCCTTGTAGCTCCTCTCCAGGGTCACCCCTCCCGCCGGCCGGGAGAACTGGATCACCACGTCGATCCTCTTAACCCTGGAGTTCCAGTTCGGCGACCCCGGGGTAAGCCTCGTCCACGTGCCCCCGGAGAGGTCATAATCGTAGTAGTCGAAGGTCACGGCGGACACGCCCTCCACCCAATCGGACATGGCATCCAGGGAAGGTCCCTTCCTCAGGTAACCGCCCGAGGCATCGTAGATGAGGGTGGACGTGGTGCCCGAGCCCCGGAAATCGCCGCTCACTATGAGCCGGGAAGAGGAGCTATTGGCATTCACCGAGGTGCAGACCCGGATCTGCCTGGTCATGGTCTCCAGCGCCTCGGTGGCGGTGTCCTCTATCCTGCTCAGGGCATAGGACACGTTGGAGCTCTGGGCGCCGGACCTTATCATGCTGGCGATGCCGATGAGCATTATGATCATCACCCCCACGAAGACCAGGAGCTCGGCCAGGGTGAAACCCCCCTGGTCTTCCCAGGGCGCCACGTCCTGAAAACAGGTCGTTCTTTCCCTCTTAGCCATGTCAATCCACCAACCTCCAGCGGGTTGAATAGCTATCGACGTAAGAATCGCCAACCCTCTGGACCGATATGCCGGCATCTCCAGCGGAATCGTTAGGCATGTTCCAATCGGGCGAAGTTATGGTCACGCTCTTCGTGCTTCTATTAAAACTACAGGTCAGATTCGCGGAGGCACCCCAACTTCCTTTCCATATTCTCAGGGTGGTCTGTCCGTTCATGGGGAACCCCATGCCCTGGACGACGAACCTCGCCCTGGCAGTGCCCCACCAGTAAGACCTGATAGCCGTAGCTTTCTGGGTAGAAGTCTCGTAACTCCAGTTATCGGTGAACCACCATCCCATGCGATAGATGCTTATGGCTGGCTTGCTGTCGTTGGCGGCGATGATCCTGGCGGGACCCAGCTTCACGTCGAACTCCCGCTCCAGGTAGAAGTTGGTCCCGAAGTAGACCCTGACCCTCCAGTTCCTGGTGTTGTCGCACCCTATCAGGTTGAGCTGTTGGACCCGGATCTCGTTGTCGCTCGTGATGGTGTAGTCGCCTATGAGGTCGTATTCCACTGTCCCATCGGTGATGGTCACCCTGGAGGCGGAGGATAGACCGGTCCCCGTTATCTTGCAGGGTATGTCGTAATAATTCTCGTAGAAATCGTACCCCGGGTCAGGGACGAAACCACCGATAGTGGCGCTGAACTTCGCGACCGTGAAGGGATTGCCCGAAGTCCACCCCGCCAGGTTGTTGTTCAGGTTCTTGACATAGGCCTTGTAGCTCCCGTCCGGCAAGGATGACAGGTCGAAATCGGCCACTATGGCGGTCATCCCGATGACGCTCACCACGGTCCCCTGCTTTTTATTCCCGGAGGGGGCCGGAGGGTCACCCGTGACATCCTGGCATAGCCACAC
>JBBFMI010000019.1:0-15230 GCA_037478635.1 Candidatus Geothermincolales bacterium
CGTCCTGGTTGAGGGCCTCCGCCACCGCGCGGGCCACCGGTTCCCTTAGCAGGGGAAGCAGATTCACTACAAGTTGATCGGCCGCCCCGCCGTTGAGTATTCCGGCCAGCACCTTGGGGTCGGCATAGGTCAGCACGGCGTTTATCATGGCCGGGTTGGCGTTCAATCCCTGGGCGGCCGCTTTGGCGACCCCCGGGGGCAACATGGCGATGAGGGTCGGGACGAAAGTGCCCGACAGGTCAAGGGCCCGGGAAACGGCCGCGGCGTCCAGGTTGTTCAGCAGGTTCACCATGAGGTCCTGGTTGGCGTCCGAACCCCTCAGGGTGGCCGCCACCATGTCCTCCCCGATGTTGGCGACCAATCCCCGCAAGAAGGAGGGAGCCCGGGAAAGGGCCTGGGCGATCACCTTCCCGTCCAGGTTGGCGAGGAGCGTCTTGGCCAGTTCCGGGTTACCCTTCAAGGCCCGGTTGGTATACTCGCCCATCACCGGGTCCAGCAAGGGCAGTAGCCGCGTGACCAGGTCCGCCCTCTCGCCCAGCGCCGCTCCCAGGGTGGCCGTGTCTATCAGCGGTAAAACCCGGGTGACCATGCTCTGGTTGTTCAACATGTCGGCCACCAACTGGGGGTCGATCGAATCCAGGACTTTGTACACTAGGTCCGGGTGCGCGTTGGCGATGCCCGCAACCCAGGCGGGGTCCAGGGCGTTTATCAACGCCGAACTGAAGGAAGAGCTCTGGTTGAGCATGGAAGCGATGACCTCGGGACGGAGCTTTCCGATAAGGGTGTTCAACCAACCGGGATCGTGGGCCGTCACCGCCAGCACGGCCGAAAGCAGCCGGTCGGACATGTTCTTTATCAGTGCCGGCGTGACGTGCGAGTTCTGGTTGAGCGCTGCCGCTATCACCGAGGGGTTAAGGTAACCCATGAGCCTGGAGACGAAGGCAGGATGGGAATTGACCCCGGCCGTGAGGACCTTGGGATCGAGGTACCCGAGAAGCCGGGTGATGAACGGGCCGTTGGCGTTGACCACGCCGGCCACGACTCCGGCATCGAGGTACCCCATCAACCTCCCCACCAGGTCGGGATTGCCGTTGACCGCCGCGGCGATCACAGCCGGGTCGAGGTTGGCGATGAGGTCGGTGAGGAACTTCCCGTTCTCGTTCACCGCCTTGGCCAAGACGGCAGCGTCCAGAGCCGCGGTGGAAGCGGTCAGGAACGCTCCGTTTGCGTTCACCGCATCGGCTATGACCTTGGCGTCCAGATAGCCGAGGAGCTCCACCAGGAAATCGGAGTTCTGGTTGACCACCCCCGCCACCACCGCCGGGTCGAGGTAACGCATCAGCTCCACGGTAAGGTCAGCGGACCTGGGGTCGTTGACCACCGCGGCCAGGGTCCCGGGGTCCAGGTACCTGATGAACTCGGATATGAACTCCGGGTTCTTGTTCACCGCCTGGGCGATGATGGCGGCGCCTTCCTCTCCCAGGGCCGCGAGGATGTCCTTGGTCATCTCCGGGTTCTCCCGCATGGCCTGGGCCAGCAGATGCGGATCCAGGTTAGCCAAGAGCCCGGAAAGGTTCTTCTTCATGCTCAACAATTTGCCCAGGAGTGGACCCGCCGGATTGCGTGATGGTATGAAGGTCGCGAAACCGATGACGATAACGGAGACGAGGGTGATTAGGACAACGATGTTGATGACAACCTGGAGTGGCCTGCTTGCCATCGCCTTCCCCTAAGACTTCCTCCTGACCTTAACCCCTCCGGGCCCTCTGAAAATCGATCATGTTATTCCTCAAGAGAGACAGGCGTTTTAATCCTCTTTCAGCCCCCTTCACCAGAACAAACGGGAAAAAGTTTGTTGTTAATATACAACAACCAAAGCTGGAAGTAAACATGTTTGTAGAATTCACACGCCTCTTTGTCTGGTAAACCACAAACCTTCCGCTCCCTTGAAGGTTATTCTCTTTCTTGCTCGTTTACCCTTTGAAACCTTGGTTATATACACTTCACGGGTATTTTTCTCCGTGGATCGTGAATCTCCTCTTAGGACTTTTCCTCTAACCTCTTCGGCCACGGAATTGGGGGCAAACGATGATAGGAGACAAAAATACCTCCGATCACTCGATAAGGATCTCCAGCCCCAGACCAAGGGAGAAATTCGCATACAAATCAGAGCCGGCATCTGGGAAAAGCCGTTTCCCGAGGCTCTTTCGGGGGATGGCCAAGATCATCTTCAGGGTGTCCATGGTCGTCCTGGTGAATCCTCATCCCGGCTCAGTTCATGATGGAGATAAACATCATCCAGAGGAAGCTGATCAAGACGGTTACCGCTGTTCTATAAATCAGACCATCGAAGCAGAGCAAGAAGCGGTGTACTTGGAATAGATTTTTCTATGGATCAACGAATAGGCTTTCGAGTAGATCTATCTATGAGGCATCACGGACCTTCAGGGGGAGAAGGCTCCCGCTCCCACCGTCCCACCTTCCTTCTGCGACCAGTAAACGGCCCTCTCCACCGCCAAGGGCACGTTCGAGGAGATCATGATGGAAGCGTCCTTTTCCGCGTCCACCCTGTTCGCCATCACGGTGCGGCGGGATCTCTCCGGCACCTTCAGGGAGTAATGCCTCTGAGTTCCATCGGGCCTCTGAAAAACTATCTCCACCTCGGCGATCTCTTGATACGGGTTGGCTATCAGCAGGTACTCCTCGAACCCCCAGGCGGTGGTGCCCTCCGCCAGGCACCAGGTCCGGGACAGCACGGCCGAGCCGGTCTCGCAGTGGCCCCCTGCCCTCTGCCTTCCCCCCGCCGGCCAGTACATGGCCCTCTCCACCACCACCGGGCGGTCAGCCTCCACCCGGGTGGAGTGGTCGGCGGAGAACAGGGAGTTGACCGGGACGGTGAGGCGGGAGGTGCCGGGCATGGCGTAGGAGCGGGTCTGGGTCCTCCCGTCCGGGAACATGAAGGTGAGTCTCACCGTGGCCCTCTCGGGGTTGGGGTTCTGGACCAGCAGGTACTCCTCGAATCCCCAGGCGGTGGTGCCCTCCGCCAGGTACCAGGAGGTGGAGGGGGAGGGCCGGTTCTCGGACTGGAAAACGGTCACCGAGGACCTCCCGGTGTAGGACTCGCTTCCCCGGGTGGCCACGGCCCGGACCTCCAGGCGGTGGGAGCCCTCCTCGTCCAGCCGGGAGAGGTCCCATCCGGAGAACTCGTGATCGACGGCCCCGGAGGGGACGGGAAGCTGGTACTGGTCGACCACTGCTCCGTCGACCAAGAGCTCGAGCTTCTTCACGGAAGACTGGTTGCTGTTGACCCGGACCTTTACCCTACCCCCTCCCGGGAAAGAGCCGTCCTCGGGCGCCAAGATCCTCACCCGGGGAGTGCACAGGGCCGCGTAAAGGTCGACTATCCCCCAGCCGTATTCGCCGTCATACCCAGGAGAACCCCGGTCCCGGGCCGAATCCCGGAGGCGCTGGAAGACCTCGTCCGGCATGGAGTCGGGTTGGTCCGCCAGCAGGAGCAGGGCCGCCCCGGAGACGTGGGGAGCGGCGCTGGAGGTCCCGGTGAGAAGCTTGTAGCCTCGCCCCGTCCAGGTCCCGTAAATACCTTCCCCCGGCGCCGCGAAGTCCACCTTGTCATTGTAGTTGGAAAAGGAGGAGCGGTTGCCGTTCCTGTCGGTCGATCCCACTCCCACGATATAGGTGTGGCCAGCGGGATAGTTCACGCGGGTATCCCCCTGGTTGCCCACCGCCGCCACCAGGAAGCAACCCCGGGAATGAGCGTCGGCCAGGACATCAGCCAGGATGCCCGAATTGGTGGACGAGATCAGGCTCATGTTTATCACCCTGGCTCCCCCGTCGACAGCCCGACTCACCGACTTGACCACGGCGTCCACCGTACCGTTGCCGTCCGGGCCCAGCGCCCGCAAGGGCATTATCTTCGCCCTCCAGTCGATGCCGGCGATCCCCATCCCGTTATCCGTGGCGGCACAGATCACTCCCGCCACATGGGTCCCATGGCCGTTCTCGTCCTGGGGATAGGGGTCGTCCTCGTAGAAGTCATATCCCGGGAGGAGCCTGCCCACGAGTTCTGGATGGGAGAAGTCCACGCCGGTGTCCACCACCGCCACCACCAGGTCCCCGGAACCCCTGCAGAGATCCCAGGCTTCCAGGGCCCTCACTCCCCATCCCCCTCCCAGGTTCCACTGCCGGCTGAGAAGCGGGTCGTTCGAGTACGTGGCGGAAACGTCCACCTCGGCGAGGCGGACCGTCCCGTTGGGCTCCGCCCGCTTCACCAGGGGCGACGAGAGCAGGGCCCGGCAGGCTTCCTCCACGCCCGTGGAGTCCTTCAACCTCAACTTGAGGATGGGGCCCCTGCGGCCCTCCCGTCCTCCGACCAACATCTCCCAGCCATCCTGGGCCAGGAGATGCCCGAAGGAGGAGAAAAACCTCGCGAGCGACTCATCTCCGGCCTCCGCGAGCTCGAGCAGCACCTCCCCGTCCCGGTAGCTGCCGGGTGGAAAATCCCTTTCCCACTGGATCATCTCCCCCGTAACGGCACGGCGAGCGTCGGGAAAGTCGCGCGGGGACGAGAAGCCTCCAGCGGAGCGGTCCGCGAACGACAAGAGGGCGAGGATGAGGAGGGCTATGGCTCCGGCATTCAGGGCCAAGCGGGCTCCGCGGTCGGAGAATAACCCCCAAAAACCCTTATTTCCACCGTTCCGCTCCTTGCCCGGCCGGACTTTCAACGGACTTGAACCCATGACGACTCCCGCCCTTTCAAAACCCCAACTGCGGTAAAGACCACGCCCGGGAGCGCATTCTTGGATCTATCGTGGTTTCCTCCCTTTCTCCAAGCCGGGGGCGGATGGGTCAATCGTTGACCCGGGAGATGTCGGCTCCCACTGAACTTAGCTTCTCCTCGAACTGCTCGTAACCCCGGTCCACGTGGTAGATGTCGAGCACTTCGGTCACGCCCTCCGCGGCCAGACCGGCCAGGACCAGGGCCGCCCCGGCACGCAGGTCGGTCGCGCACACCTCCGCGCCGCTCAACTTCCCCACGCCCCGGACCACCGCGTGTTGCCCCTTTATCTCGATGTCACATCCCATGCGGTTGAGCTCTCCCACGAACATGAACCTGCTCTCGAACACGTTCTCCGTGATCACGCTTACTCCCTCGGCCAGGCTCAGGAGCACCATCATCTGGGGTTGGAGGTCGGTGGGAAACCCCGGGTAGGGCAGGGTCGCCACGTTAACCGCCCGGTATTCGTCGCCGCCCCTGACCTTGATGCCCCGGGCGGTCTCCTCCACCCTCACCCCCGCCTCCTCCATCTTCTCCAGGGCCAATCGGAGGTGAAGGGGGTTAACTCCCTCTATCTCCAGCTCTCCCCGGGTCACCGCGGCAGCCAGGGCGAAGGTCCCCGCCTCGATCCGGTCACCGATGGCGACGTGGTCGGTCCCCTTCCCCGGGAGGCCGCCTTCCACCTCCACCAGTGGGGTCCCCGCCCCCCTTACCTCCACTCCCAGGGAGCGGAGGAAATCCGCCAGGTCCTGGATCTCGGGTTCCCTGGCGGCGTTCTCGATCCTCGTCACCCCCTCCGCTCCCACGGCGGCGAGCATGAGGTTCTCCGTGGCCCCCACGCTGGGAAAGTCCAGGTAGATGTCCCTCCCTTTTAGGCGCCTTGCCTTCACCCTGATATAGCCATGCTCGGTGAAGACCTCCGCTCCCAGCTGCTGTAAGCCCCTGAGATGGAGATCGATCTTCCTGGCGCCGATGTTGCATCCTCCGGGGATCGCCACCGCCGCCTCTCCGAAACGGGCCACCAGGGGTCCCAGCACGAGTATGGAGGCCCTCATCCTGCGTACCAGGTGGTATGGGGCGCTCCTTCCCCTGAAATCCCCCGACCTGATCCTTATGACCGGACCTTCCCATTCCACAGCGGCACCCAGGTGCCGCAGGACCTCGGCCATGGTCTCCACGTCGGTGATGCGGGGCACGTTACGGATGACGCACTCCTCCGGGGTGAGAAGTGAAGCCGCCATCAGCTTGAGGACCGAGTTCTTGGCCCCGCTCACCCTCACCTTCCCCGACAGGGGCCTTCCCCCTCTGATAACGAACCTCCCTTCCACGGCCTCCCTCGCTCGCCATACCGGGTGCCCTTTTACGGTTGAAGGTCAAAAGTCCGGCCTTCTCATCGAGCTTCGGGCTTCATGGGGATGATAACATCCTGGGGGGATATCGGGGTCAAGTCCGATAGATGTACCGGCTCTCTGAAGAAAAAACCCGGGGCTAGCCCTCGCCCCGGATCCTCGCCAAACGGGCTTCCGCCTTGCGTTCCAGCGCCTTCTTCACCTTCTTCAGGCGGAAAACGTCTTCCCTGGCCCTTTCCTCCAGGCTCATCTCGATGAACTTTATCTGCTCGTCGAAGTTGGGGATGACGATGTTCTCCAGGGCGTTGACCCGTCGGTTGGTCTTGCGTAGCTCCTCTCCCAGGCGCCGGAGCTTCGTCTCTATGTCCGCGCTCTCTATGATCACGTCTATGATCTCCTCGAACTTCTCCGCGGCCGAATCCACCCGGCTGGACACCCCGGTCACGGCATAACCCCTCTTCAAGGCCGACCGCATGGTGCTCTGCCCCTTCCGGATGGTGGGGATTGGTACTCCCATGACATGGGTACCGGTGATGTCCACCAATACCTCCCCCTGGGTAGCGAAGGAAGCGGAGCGCACCGTCTGCCCGCCCTCCTTCGCCTTGGCCATGGCCAGGTCGTACTGGGCATCGGCGGTGACCCGCTCCAGGCGCAGGGAAAGGCGCATGGTCTCGTCGATGATGGGCATGAACTCCCGCAGCAGGGCGTCCCGCTTGCGCTTCAGGAGGTTCATGCCCTGCTCGGCGAGGTTCCGGTTGACCTTCAGACGGAGCAGTTCGCTCCGGGTGGGCCTTACCTGTTCCATTCCCCTCGCGCCTCCTGCCTTTCCAGGAGAGGATCAGCCCTCGCTGATCACCAGTTCTTGGGCCTTCTCCGGGTTGTAGTACTTCTCGATGTACTCTTCCTTGATACGCTTGATCGATTCCCGGGGCATCATGCTTATGAGCTTCCACCCCAGCTCCAGGGTGTACTCGAGGTCCCGGTTCTCGTCCTTCTGGTCGAGGAAGTTCTGCTCGAAGGCATCGGCGAACTTGAGGGCCATGCGGTCCTGCTCGGTGAGGGCCTCCTCGCCCACGATGGCCACCAGTCTTCTCAAGTCGACGCCCTCAGCGTAGAACGCGTAGAGCTGGTCGGCGACCCCTCGGTGATCGCCTCTCGTCCTTCCCTCCCCGATGCCCAGGTTCATCAGGCGGGAAAGGCAGGGGAGGACGTCGATGGGCGGGAAGATGCCCTTGCGATGGAGCTGGCGGGAGAGCACTATCTGGCCCTCCGTGATGTAACCGGTGAGGTCCGGTATGGGGTGGGTGATGTCGTCGTCGGGCATGGTGAGGATGGGCATCTGGGTAACGGAGCCCTTCTTGCCCTTGATGCGGCCCGCCCTCTCGTAGATGGTAGCCAGGTCGGTGTACATGTAACCCGGGTAACCCCGCCTTCCAGGCACCTCTTCACGGGCGGTGGAGATCTCCCGCAGGGCCTCGCAGTAGTTGGTCATGTCGGTGAGGATGACCAGCACCTGCATGTCGTGCTTGAAGGCGAAGAACTCGGCCACCGTGAGGGCGCAGCGGGGGGTCAGCAACCGCTCCACGGTGGGGTCATCGGCCAGGTTGAGGAAGAACACGACCCTCTCCAGGGCCCCCGACTTGGCGAAGCTCTCCTGGAAGAAGGCGGCCTCCCTCCTGGTGATCCCCATGGCGGCGAACACGATGGCGAATTCCTCGCCCCCGAGGATCTTGGCGTTCTTCACGATCTGGGCCGCCAACTCGTTGGCGGGAAGGCCGGCTCCCGAGAAGATGGGGAGCTTCTGGCCGCGCACCAGGGTGTTAAGGCCATCGATGGCGGAGATGCCGGTCTGGATGAAGTCACGGGGCTCCTCCCGGCTCCAGGGGTTGATGGGAGATCCCACGACCTCCCTCTCCTCCTCCGGGAACACCTCCGGGCCCCCGTCGATAGGTTGCCCCAGGCCGTTGAGCACCCTTCCCAGGAGGTTGAGGGAGCATCCGATCTTGGCCACCTCGCCCCGGAAACGCACCTTGGTCTTGTCCACGTCCAGGCCCGCCGTGGGACCGAATATCTGGACCACCGCCAGGTCCCCGGAAAGCTCGATGACCTGCCCGTAACGGACGGTCCCGTCCGCGTAGGTGACCTCCACCATCTCGTTGTAGGCCGCCCCCTTCACCTTGCTCACGAAAACCAGGGGACCGGCCACCTCCTCCACGGTCCTGTACTCCGTCGTAGCCAGCGAAACCCTGTTCTCCGCCATGGTCATCTCTCCCGTCTTCCTATCTACATCGCCGCCATCCGCCGGCGGGCAATACCTCTTCCGCGCGTCCCTTCAGCCCATCACCATTCCGCCAGCGACCTCAGCTCCGACTGGACCCTCTGCATGAGGTCGGTGAGCTTCTCCTCCGCCTCCTCGGAGGGGATCTCCTTCATCCTGGCGATCTCGTTCTTGATGGGATGCTCGGTCGCCTGCCGCAGGGGCACCCCCTGGACCAGTATCTCCTCCAGGCAGTCGTAGTAAGTGAGTATGACTTTCAGCATCAGGTAGCCCTTGCGCAGCGAGCAGAAAGCGTCCACGTCGCTGAAGGCGAACTGCTGCAGGAAGTCCTCCCTGATCATCCGGGTGGTCTCCAGGACCGCCTTGGCGAAGTCGGGGAGGGCGTCGGGCCCCACCAGCTGTACTATCTCCTGCAGCTCTACCTCTTTCTGCAGGAGGCTCATGGCCCGGTCCCTCACCTCCCGCCAGTCCTCGGCCACGTTCTTCCGGTACCATTCCTCTATCTGGTCCAGGTACAGGGTGTAGCTCTTGATCCAGCTGATGGCCGGGAAGTGGCGGCGGTGGGCCAGGCTGGTATCCAGGGCCCAGAACGCGCCGGTGATGCGCAGGGAGTTCTGGGTCATGGGCTCGGAGAAGTCGCCGCCGGGAGGGGATACCGCGCCTATGGCGGTGATGGAACCCACCCGGTCGTCGCTTCCCAGGCACACCGCGCGACCGCAGCGTTCGTAGAAATCCGCCAGCCTGGTGGCCAGGTAGGCGGGGTAACCCTCCTCGCCGGGCATCTCCTCCAGCCGCCCCGACACCTCGCGCAGGGCCTCGCCCCACCTGGAGGTGGAATCGGCCATCAGGGCCACATTGTATCCCATGTCCCGGTAATACTCGGCGATGGTTATGCCGGTGTAGATGGAAGCCTCCCGGGCCGCCACCGGCATGTTGGAGGTGTTGGCCACCAGGATGGTCCTCTGCATCAAGGGCACGCCGGTCTTGGGGTCGATGAGGTTGGGGAACTCGGTCAAGACCTCGGTGATCTCGTTGCCGCGCTCCCCGCAGGCGACGTAGATCACGATATCCGCGTCGGCCCACTTGGCCAGGGTGGTCTCGGTCACCGTCTTCCCGGTGCCGAATCCACCCGGGATGATGCTGTATCCCCCCTGAGCGATGGGGAAGAAGTTGTCCAGTATACGGGTGCCGGTGATGAAGGGAACGGTCGGTTTCTCCTTCCTCTTCACCGGGCGGGGGACCCGCACCGGCCAGGTCTGGTACATCCGTATCTCGGTCCCGTCCTCGAGGATCACCACCGGCTCGTCCACGGTGAACTCGCCCTCTTTGACCTCGGCCACCTTCCCCGATACCCCGGGAGGCACCATGATCCGGTGGGTAATGTGGGTGGTCTCCTGGACCTCTCCCACCACGTCGCCCTCCACCACTTCCATTCCCACGTCCACCAGGGGCTGGAAGGCCCACACCCGGTCACGGGGGAGGGCATCGGTGGTAACGCCTCTCACCACGAAGTCGCCGTACATCTCGGCGATATCGGTAAGTCGCCTCTGGATGCCGTCGAAGATGGAGGAGAGCAAGCCCGGGCCGAGCTCCAGCACCAGGGGTTCACCGGTACAAACCACCGGTTCTCCCACCCTGAGACCCGAGGTGTCCTCGTAGACCTGGACGATGGCCACGTCGCCGTCCAGGCGCACGATCTCACCGATCAGGCCCAGTTCGCCCACCTTGGCGATGTCGTACATCTTCGCGCCGGTCATGCCCTCGGCGCTCACCACCGGTCCTGAAACCTTTACGATTCTTCCCTCGATCATCTGTATCAACTCCCGCCTTCAGGTCTGGTGCTTCGAGCCACTCCTCCGACTATGCCGCTTTCACTCTTCCCTCGCCCTCAGGGTGATATCGAAACCGATGGCCCTGTGGATGAGACGGGCCAGGTATGCCCTCCTCTCCCCCACCATCTCCACCGTTTCCTTGACCGGCAGGGGTATGACTATGGGGCGGTATACGCTGTCTATCTTCTCCAAGGTCTTCTCGTCCAGGGCATTGTAGAAACTCTCGTTGATGGCGAGGATGCCCGCGTTCTCGTCGTCCAGGAGCCGCTTTATGTGCTCCACGGCTGCCTCGGGGCTATCCGCCTCCACCACGTCCACGCCGGCCAGGCGGAACCCGTCGGCGGTCTCGGGGTCGGTGACGACTATCGTCTTATACAAGTCCTGATCCCTGCCTTCTTTTTACGCGGATTCCTTGAGAACCTCGTCGACGAGGAAGAGTTCCTTGCGGATCTGCGACTCGATGAGGCCGATGCTCTTCCCACGGATAATTATACGCAGGTTTAAGACCTCGAGGTATTTCTTCCACATGTACTTGATGATCACCCCTATCCCCAGGGGGTCCTTGGTGAGATGGATACAGGTCCGGATCATGTACTTCTCCAGCTCGTCGAGGACCGCGGCCTCGCCCCTCTCGTCGAACTGCCTCATCCCCGCAGACAGTGGGTCCCGATACTGGGGCATGACGCGCATGAGCTCCGTCGCCACCGTTTCCGGTTGCCCCAGGAACAGGATGCGGAGGAATTCATCCCCGGTAAGACTTCCCCCGGGGATGAAAAAGCGCAGGGCCCTCTCCTTTTCCACCTCCAGCCCGCACAGGCGCAGCAGGTTCACCACGTCGATGATGTCGATCTCCATGGTGATCACCCGGCGGACCAGGGTCGAATTGACGTCCCTTCCCCTCACCATGGAGGTGACATGCCGATAATGGAGGCGGTCCAGGGCTGCCTCCACGATGGAGAGGTCGTGCTCGTGGAGGAACTCGGAAAGGGTGGAGGTAACAGCCCGTCCGTAAGGGATAGGCCACTCGAGGCTGAAGACCACCACCGCATCCAGGGCACTCCTGAGGTCGGGTTGACGGATTATCTCGCCCAGCGTGGTCATGTCGAGGAAACCTATGGGCACCAGGTTCCTCTCGATCTCCTGGTTGGGCACCAGGGCCCTCTTCCCCCGGAGGATCGTCTTCACGTTGTACAGGTCCCAGCGGGAAAGGAGCACGTCTATCAACTCGTGGGGTCGACCGCTGATGAAATGCTTGATGCGGTCGAAGTTCCTCGCCAGGTTCCGGGTAAGGGCCCGGTCGATGTTGGTGGGGTTGATGCCCTCCAGGACGGCTTCCTCCACGTCCTTGGCGTATTCCGTGTCCTCCAGGACCCCCAGGGCGGTGTGGTAGTCGGGGGCCTCCAGGACCTGGCGGAACACGTGTTCGTCGAGAAGGCGGGCCATCATGGCCCGTACCCTGGCGTTGGCGTATCCGTAATCCTCAAGCGGGACCTGTATCACGCTCTATTGCCTCCTCATATCTTAAAGGGGGGATTATTCCCCCCTTCTTTCTCTATACCTCCTCGCCGAAGAGGAGCCTGTAGACCGGGATGCGTAATCTCTCCCTGGCCCGGCGGAGGCGCTCCTCGACGGTGTTCAGGACTCTCACGTCCTCACCCTCGTTGGAGACCACCACCCCTCCCGCGGTCTCGAGGTCCGTTCTCAGCTCGTGCTTGATCCCCGTCTTCTTCATGAGCCTGGAGACCAGGTCCTTGTCCCGGGGATCCACGTGTATAACCACCTTCCCCTCGAACTGGGAGAGGGCTTCCTCCAGGTAGCCCTTCAAGATGTCGGGATAATCATCGCGAGACCGCAGGTCCTTCAGCCTCTCCTCCGCGAGCTCCAGAGCCCTGGACGCCACTTCCTCCCTGGCCCTTATCAGCTCGTTCTTGGCCTTTAGCCTGGCGGAGTAGAGGATAGAGGTGGCCTCGCTCTCTGCCTCGGCCCTTATGCGGTCGAGCCTCTGTCGGCGCAGGGCCTCCGCCTCCTCCTGGGCCTTGGCGATTATCCGCTTGGCCTCCTCCTGAGCCCGATCGAAGATCTCCCGGCACTCCTGCCGGCACTGCTCATCCAGAGCTTCCAGGATATCCTCTATGGCCATGTTCTCACTTCCCGGTCAAAGACCTTGTCGTGCTCCCGAGGTCGGGAACTGTCGGTAGCTGGAACCCCGACTATTCCCCGGGCTTCAAGGTGGTGATAAGGAAGGCGATAACGAACCCCAGCACCACCATGGTCTCGGGGATGGCGATGAGGATGATGGCCTGACCGGCCAACTCGGGTTTTTCCGCCAACGCACCGGCCATGGCGGCACCGATGCGGCTCTGGGACCACGCGGTGGCCAGAGCGGTGAGGCCTACGGCTATGGCTGCACCGAGGGCGATGAGTCCGAGTTCCAAATCATTCACCTCCTGCTCGCTTGAACGGCTTGTAAACCACATCCGTCTGCTTATAGAACTTGGTGAAGCTCTCCACCAAGTTGAGACGCAGGGACTGGATCGAGGGGCTGAGAACCCCCAGGGCGATGTTTAGGGTGTGAAGCAGCGCCGCGACTATCACCCCCAGGAGAACCATTGCCCCACCGCCGAACTCCGCGCCCAGCTCATTGGCCACCTCGGCCAGGATCACCGAGGCCAAACCAACGCCATAGAGTCGGGCGTAGGACAGGAGGTTTCCGAAGGTGAGGGCTGCTTCCAGTCCTCCTCCGAAGCCGCCGCCGTATCCCGCCATTCCTATCCCTATGAAGGCCGCCGCCAGTCCGGCCGGCACCGCGAAGCTCTTGATGCCCTTGAACCCCCAGAGGGATCCGAACGCCAATATGAGGCCGATCAGGAAGAGCAGGTAACCGGCTTTCTCGATGGCATGCTTGCGATCCCGGTGGCGGATGCCGTCGATCAAGCCGATGATCAGCCCCGATCCCATGTGGAGGGCGCCGATCGTGATGACTATGATCAGCAACAGCTTGAAGACGTCGGGGTTGGCCTGCGCTATGCGCTCAAGGGGCCATCCCCAGGGCTTCCCGTTGGAGGTATGTCCCCACACCCACTTCACGATCATGTGACCCTCGGCGTCCTTCCATCCGAACAGGCGTATGAGCAGGTCGCCGAAGAACTCGAAGTAGAGCAGGCCGAATATGAAGCTCGATATTGACGCCAGTAGCAGCACGTTGGCGAACATGTGGAAGAAGACGCTCTTGGAACCCTTCTTCTTGAGCATGTACTTCATGAGGTACACCACGCCGATCAGGACGAGGGCGTACCCCATGTCCCCCAGCATGAAACCGAACAGCAGCGGGAAGAATATGGCCACCAGGAAAGTGGGATCGGTGAAGCCGTACTTTGGCGGGTTGATGAGCATGTAGATGAACTCGAAGGGCTTAACCCAGAAGGGATTTCGCAGCGCCGTGGGAGCGTGCTCCAGCTCCTCGTGGGTGGCCGCCACCTCGGTCAGCTCTACTTTACCTTGGAACTTCTCCTCCAGGATCTGGCGGGTCCTCTCCACCTCCTCGGTGGGCATCCATCCCACGATGACGAACGTATGGCCGCTCTGCCCGAACTTGGGAATGGCGTTCAGGGACTCGATGCGGTCGGACAGGTACTCCTTCAGGGCCAGCAGGGTCACGTACCACTTCTTGGAAAGCTCGTCCAGCTGCTCCCTTACCTTGGCCAGCTTGGGAGGTATCTCCTTGTACCTCTCCTCGATCTCCTTGAGGGCCTCGTCGTAGGGCTTATCGGCCAGCTCGGAGGGCAACCTGACCTGGTTGACGTTCTCCGCGGCCAGGAAGTTATGGACCTGCTCGGAGAAACGCTTGGGGAACACCAGGATGGCCGCATGGGTGTTGGCATCGACCCTGGCCGAATGCACCTCGCACTGCTTATTGGTGATCTTTTCCAGCTCGGCCTTGATGTAATCGAGGACGGCGACATACCTCTCTTCCACCAGCAGGGCCACCGAGGTGTAATGCTCAGAGGTGGTTATCTGGCTGGCCAGGGGATAGATCTTCTTGATTATCGGCTCGTACTTGGAGAGGCGGGAAAGCTCCACCTCCAGTTCGTTCTTGTAATTTATGAGCTCCTTGGTGGCGTTCTCCTCCTCCTGTACCATGGCCTCGATCTCGGCCAGGCTCTTGCCCTGGAAGCCGCGGTACTTCTCCTCGATCTCGGCCCGGCTTATCCTCTCGGCGGGAGGAGCCAGCTCGGAAAGGATGGCGTTGTTCCGCATCAGCAGGTTCTGCAGCTTAGCCTTCTCCTCCTCCATGGCGGGGTCCATCTCCATGGGGATGAGATCGGCGTAACGTGGACCTTTTTTCTTCGTGATGTCCTCGAGGTGAAGGGTCCCCAGGTCCTGCAAGGTCTCGAGGACCTGGAAGAAGAGGCTCTTGAGCCCCACGATCTCCACTTTCGACATCGGTACGAGCATTTCGTCTCCCCTTTTCTCCCCTTTATCTGCTCAGGCGTTCCACTGCCTTGCCCTGTCCCTGGCTCCGAGAAGCGTCATTCCTCTCCCGAAGTGACCGGGGAAAGCACGCTCTCCACGATAAAATCCACCGCCCGAGAAAGGTTCTCTTCTCCCTGCCTCTTCACCTTCTCCACTTCCTCGGCGGTGGACTTCTCGATCTTTTCGGCCTCCTCCCGGGCAGAGGAGATTATGCGGTCGTACACATCCCTGCCTATATCCTCGAGGGTGGCCTTCCTCTTGATAGCGGCCGCTTCACCCTTGGCATCCTCGATGATCCTTTCCGCGCGGGCCCTTTCCTGGCTTGTCTTCTTCCGGATCTCGGCTTCCTTGGCCTGGATGAGGGCGAAGATCTCGCTGCGGGTTCCGACCCACTTTTCCTCGAGGACCTCGGAGATGTGCTTTTCCTTGGGGGCTTTCTTTTCCTTCTTGGATCTCAACCTGAGTAATGCCATTGTGTTGTGACCCCTTGCTTCGACTATACT
>JBBFMI010000020.1:0-13132 GCA_037478635.1 Candidatus Geothermincolales bacterium
CATGATGAGGGACCTTCTGGCCAACCTCGACGGGGGCCTGGGCAGGAAGGTAGCCGAGGCGTTGAACGATGACCCCTCCTTCGTGGTGGAGTTGATGGCCAACCTGAATGCGGAATCGGGCAAGGCCATGGCCGAGGGGAGTAACCTGAACACGTCTGGCTTCATGGAACAACTCCTCGCTAACCTGAGCACGGACTTAGCACGAGCTGCCGCCCAGGCGCTCGATGCCAACCCCGACCTCATCAAGGAAGTACTGGCCAACCTCAGCGCTGAGACGGGCACCCGGATGGGACAGGCGTCCAACGCCAATCCCGACCTGATGAGGGTGATAATGGAGAACCTATCCCCGGCCACCGCCACCGCGCTGGCCCAGGGTTTGAACGCCGCGAACAGCGCTTTCATCACCAACCTGGTGAGAAACCTGAACGCGGACACGGGGGCTGCCGTGGGAAGGGGCATAAACGCCATGGCGGCGGGGGGCACCTCTTCCGCCCTCTTCGCGGCCCTGGTGGCCACCGAGCAGCCGACGGTGGAGGCGATAGCCAGGTCTCTTAACGCCAATCCGTCTTTCCTGGACGCGGTCATCGACAACCTGGATGTGTCGGCGCTGGCGACCGCAGTGAACGCGGGCCTTGACGCGCCCCCAATGTACTTCCTGCGCAACAACCTGTACGCTTCCGACGCCGCCATGATGGCAAGGGTCTCCGCCAGCGACGAGTTCAAGAACCTGCTGAACATGTTGCTCGGAAACCCGGATCCTTCCAAGCGGTTGGATCCGGCCAAGGTGGCCCAGGCCCTGAACCAGGGAGCCCAACCGTTCCTCTACGCCCTGCTGGGCGGGCTGGATGGAAAGGGACTCGCTTCCCTCATGAACCAATATGGCGACCAGATGACCATGGACATCGTGAACACCCCGGGATTGGCCGGCAAGGTGGTCGATGCCATTAACGCTACGGCGGGCAACAGCGCGAGTTTCGTCTATAACTTCGGCCTCGGGAACCGTTTCAAACTGAGAGACCCGATTCTGGGATTGATAGGCGAAGTCTTAGGTTGGGCCGTGTTTACCCAGGCTGGCTTGGGCGATATTCCGCCCTGATGATGGAACCGGTGAAGAAGGAAGACGAGGAAAGTCGACGAGAGGAGCAGGGATAAGATGTTCCTCCTGAACGAGAAATTACAGAAGGCGATCAACGTGGTGGTCATCCTCATGGTGTTGGCCTTCCTGGTGATAGGAGGGATCTTGGTCCTTCCATCCAGGAGCCCGCTCGGGCCCATGCTGGGAAAGATGGCCTCGGACGTTGACCTCCTGAGCAACATGCTCAAGAACACCGAACCAGAGGCGGTTGCCGAGGCCATAAACGAGAACCCGGATTTCATAAGCGACCTCCTCGAGGCCATGGTGGAGGAGGGGACGGTCCCCGTTCTCGCTCAAGTGATAAACGAGAACCCGGAGTTGCTCACCGCCGCCGCGCCTTACCTCGATGCCCAGGTGGTGGCGGAGGTGATCAACGGAAACCCGGAGTTCCTTTCCGGCCTCCTCTCTCGCCTTGAGCCGTCGGCGATCGCCGGGGCGGTGAACAAGGCGGGAGATTTCATCGCAGATCTCATTGGGCACCTGGACGCGGCGGCGACATCCCGGGCGATAAACGAAAACGGAGATTTCCTGGCCAGGCTGCTCGGATACTTGGATCCGAAGGTGGTGGCCAACGTAATTAACCGCAACGGTCCATTCCTCACCTCCCTCATGGCCCTGCTCGACCCGGCCATAACGGCGAGTCTCGTGAACTCCAACGGACCGTTCATATCTGCCCTGCTTTCTTACCTCGATCCCGCCACGGTGGCATCGGTGGTGAACGCCAACGGGGAGATGCTCTCCCGCTCGATGGATTACCTCGATCCCTCGGTGGTGGCCTCGGTGATAAACGCGAACGGTCGCTTCCTTTCGGGGCTGTTGAGGTATTTGGACCCCGCCGTCACGGCCGCTGCCTTGAACGCCAACGTCGATTCCACCGTCAAGATGGTAAAGGCGCTGCCCCCGGACTTCATAGCCGATATATTGAACAGCACCAACATTCTCACCTCGGCCATCCCTTACCTCCAGGCGGGCCCCATAGCGGGAGCGGTCATGAGCGCCACGTCGTTCGTGAACGGGCTGGTAAGCCTCCTGGATCCTGACGTGGTGGCGGATCTCATAAATTCCTCGAGGGATCTGGTAAAGGAGACCACCAACTATGTTGACCCTGCGTTCGTGGCCGACCTGATCTCCAACAAGTCCATGCTGGTGAGGGTCCTGGGGCTCATCGACGTGCAGGTCCTCGCCAGGGTCGTGAACGCCCATCCCGATCTATCGGTGGACCTGATGCCGTTGCTCGATCCGTCCCTGGGAAGCGCGATAGCGGCGGGCCTTCATTCCAACACCGGGCTGCTCGTGGAAACCCTCAATGCCCTGAACCCGGCTATCCTGGCATCGGCCCTCAATGCCCATCCCGAGATCGCAGAGGAACTTTCGAGCAAATTACCCCCATCCCTGGCGGTGCCGGTTGCACAGGGACTGAGCCTTAACCCTGCTTTCCTCGGCGAGCTCATGAAGAACCTGGACCCGGCCCCCGTTGCGGCCGCGCTGGGAGCCCATACCGACCTGGTGAGAAGCCTGCTATCGGGAATAAGTCCCAACGTGGCCAGGGCCATGACCGAGGGAAGCAACCTGAACCCCCAGTTCTTAGCATCGCTCATCTCGCACCTGGATGCCCGGACCCTGGCGGACGCGTTGAACGCCAACCCCAATTTCATAAAGACGCTGCTCCGGGACCTGAACGGCGAGATGGGAAGGGCGTCCGCCCTCGGCCTGAAGGATAACTGGTTAGCCGGCCGACATTTCCTCTCCCACCTGGTGGCCGCCCTGGATGCTGACGTGATCGCGGCAGCGGTAAACGAAAATCCCGGTTTTCTCAGGGATTTCCTGGCCAACACCTCGGCCGATGCCGGTATATACGTGGCGGAAGGGATCAACCTCAACGTGGTCAGGCATCCGCTGGGAAGCGACCTTCTTTCCTCGGTCATAGGCAACATATCGGAAGACGCGGCGGCGGCCCTGGCGGAGGGCATAAACCGTAACGTCGAGCGGAGCGCCACCGATAACCTGCTGGTGGGCTTTCTTGCCAACAGCGACGGGAACGCGGGAAGGGCCATAGCCCAGGGGATAAACTCCAACACTGCGTTCGTACGGGTAATAGCCCAGAATATCTCGCCGGCCACCGCGCTGGCGGCTGCCCAAGGGATAAACCTGAGCTGTCAGAGGGCTCAGACCGATCCGAACTATCGTTTCCTGCGGAACCTGCTCGCAAATCTCGGGCCGGCCGCGGCGATTGCGTCTGCCCAAGGCCTGGACGCTAACCCTCAGCGGGATGCATTGGTAGCGGCGCTCTTGAGCAACCTGAATGCGGGGGTGGTGGGGCCCATGCTGAGCGCCGCCCTGAACGCAAACACAGCGACCCAGACCATGATCCAGAGCCTGGTCGCCCAGCTCACCCCGCAGACCGCCCAGACCATCGCCCTGGCGTTGAACGCGAACCCGGACATGACCGATTGGATGCTCGATGTCCTCGACCCGCAGGTGGTGGCAGATCTACTCAACGACAACCCGGGTTTCCTGTCCAACCTACTCTCGAATCTGGATGGCAGCGTCATTGCCAATGCGATAAACGAGGAATACAAGATGCACCCGGGCAATTCCTTCGTGGAGAGGTTGATGAGCGCCATGGTGACCCAGCAGGCGGGTAGGGACCTTGCCGAGACCCTCAACGACTACGGGTATGATTTCCTGCTGGGACTCATAAACGACCTAGATGGAGCGGTGGTGGCAAGGGCAATCAACGGGAACCCGGGAGCGAGGAAGTTCCTAACTGACCTCGTTTCCTATCTCGATCCTTACGACGTGGCGGCGCTCATAAACAACAGCAGCCCAACGGGCGCATTGAAATATCCATGGTTCTACGTCTATGCGTATCGCACCAGTCTTGCTGTTCCATCCTCTCTTTACCTGAAGATGCTGGAAGCCGGTGTGTACATACCTCCGGACGAACCAAGCTGGTAATAACCTGAACTGGATTTTCGGGATCCCTGGATCGTCTTTGTCTTTCCTGATGATGAATCGCGTCGTTGACATCATCGTTAAAAGAGACTATCTTTACCGATATAATTAGCAATGATAATAAAGGTGCAAAACGTATGGGAACCATAATCGAAGTAAGGAACCTAGTAAAGAAGTACGGCGATCTGGAGGCGGTAAAGGGGATATCCTTCGAGGTTTTTGAGGGCGAGGTATTCGGTTTCCTGGGGCCCAACGGGGCAGGAAAGACCACCACCATAAGCATATTGTGCACCCTCTTGTCGCCCACCTCGGGTTCGGCTACCGTCAACGGGTATGACGTGGCGAGACAGAAGGACGAGGTGAGAGAGTCCATCGGCCTTGTCTTCCAGGATCCCTCCTTGGACGAGAGGTTGACCGCCAGGGAAAACCTGTTATTCCACGCTTTCGCCTATCGGGTCCCTAAGCGGGAGAGGGAAAAGCGCATAAAAGAGGTCCTGGAGATGGTGGAGCTGACGGACAGGGCCGACGACCTGGTGGAGACCTTTTCCGGGGGGATGAAGAGGAGGCTGGAGATCGCCCGCGGCCTTCTCCACTACCCCAGGGTGTTGTTCCTGGACGAACCCACCCTGGGACTCGATCCTCAGACCAGGAATTCCATCTGGGAATACATAAACCATCTCCGAAAGGAGGAGGGGATAACCATCTTCATGACCACCCACTACATGGACGAGGCGGAGAACTGCGACCGCATCGCCATAATAGATTACGGCAAGATAGTCGCCCTGGACACCCCGGAAGGGCTCAAGGCAATGGTGGGGGGTGACGTGGTGAGGCTTTCCACCGAGGATGACCGGGAAGCGGAGAAGTTGCTGGTGGAACGCTACGGGGTGAAGATGATACAGGACCGAGATTGCCTCTGTTTCGAGGTGGAAAGGGCCGAGAGTTTCGTGCCCCGGCTCATAAGGGAATTCCCCCTGCGCATCGATTCCATCAGCCTTCACCGCCCCACCTTGGAGGATGTGTTCCTGAAACTCACCGGCCACGAGATCAGGCCCCAGGCATCCGATGAGGTGGAGAAGGTGAGGAGTTTCATCAGGGCTCACCGCAGGAATCGCAGGTGAAAAAAGCTTAGGAGGGAGATCTGCTTGGCTGTGAACGAGCTTGCTATGCGCCAGCCGAAATTTGGCGGCGATAGGTTATGGAAGTTCATCATCGGGACCTACATCATCTGGCTTCGCGACGTGAAGAGGTTCTGGCGGGACACGATGCGCCGTATAGGCGCTTTCACCCAGCCCCTTATATACCTCTTCCTCCTGGGGACCGGCCTGCAGTCCGCCTTCAAGGTGTTCGGGGCCGGGGAGACGAAATACGTTACCTTCATGTATCCAGGGATACTGGCCATGACCGTGCTCTTCACCTCCATGTTCTCGGCGATTTCCATAATATGGGATAGGGAGTTCGGCTTCCTGAAGGAGATGACCGTGGCTCCCATCCCCAGGTCGTCCATAGCCATGGGAAAGATCCTGGGGGGCGCCACCACCGCCGTTCTTCAGGGTATCGTTTTCCTCGTATTCATGCCCCTGGCCGGGATACCCTACGGCATGTACCGGGTTTTCATGGCCCTGCTGGTGATGTGCGTCCTGGCCTTGGCCCTCACCTCCCTTGGGGTACTCATCGCTTCCCGTATGAAATCCATGGAAGGATTTCCCATCGTGATGAACTTCATACTCTTGCCCATGTTCTTCCTATCCGGGGCCATGTTCCCGCTCCAGGGACTTCCTGGCTGGAT
This sequence comes from Candidatus Geothermincolales bacterium, assembly GCA_037478635.1. Taxonomy (GTDB): domain Bacteria; phylum Actinomycetota; class Geothermincolia; order Geothermincolales; family RBG-13-55-18; genus JACVJK01. Next base: position 5,880 of record JBBFMI010000020.1, read on the forward strand.
GGATTTCCTTACCAGGATAAATCCCATGTCCTACGGAGTGGACGCGATGAGGAGCGTTGTGCTCAGGGGTGTTTCGGTCTCCTCCGGTAGTCCCCTGGGAAGCATCCCCCCTGAAATACTGGAAAGACTTTCCTCTTCCGGTTTGAGTCTGCCCCAGCCTCCCCAGTTGCAGGTGAGCCTCCACCCGCTACACGTCGACCTGCTGGTGGTCCTGGGAGTGGGCTTCGCCCTCTTCCTGATCTCCTCCCTCATGTTCGGGCGCCAGGAGTGAGCGGACCCGTCATAGCGGGAGCGGCGAGGCCGTGACTTGACGCCCGTACTCCCTGTGCGGTGCCAGCTTGCGCCAAGTTCATACCTTGTGTCATATTTCAAAGCAGTCCCCGCCGGATGATATAATTTCCCTGCTATGAAAGAGCTGGCAGCGGCCTTATCTGCCTTTTCAGGGATAATCTGCCTTTGCATAGGTATCTATGTTTTCCTGGAGGGTTCCTACCGTCTGGTGAAGGCGCTTTTCCTGCTCATCACCCTGTTTCTCTTCCTCTGGGGATTAGGGGATGCCATGGTTGCCACTTCCTCTTCCCTTACCTCCAAGGTCTTCTGGACCAAATTCCAGGGATTGGGCGAGTTGCCCTTGGTTCCCACCTACTTCCTGCTGTCCCTTTATTTCCCCTTCCCACACAGGTTGTTGCCCAGCACCAGGCGAGGCAGACTAACACTGCTCATAATCTGCTTCGTGCCTTTCGTATTGGCGGTTCAACAGCTGTATTTCGGAGGGCTCATCTATTCAGGCTATTCGATCGCCGATAATACCTACGGCATGGAAGTGCAACGTACGCCATTTTTCTGGATACTGACCGCCCTCTCGTTTTCCATGATCCTGGGCGCGTCCTTTCGCTATCTGGCGGAATGGCGCCATAGCCGATCAAGGCATACCCGGGGAGGGCTTCTACTCCTCGGCCTTGCCCCGTTGCCCATGCTGCTGGCAAATATTCTACAAGTTTTGAATATCAACAGGTTCATCAGCACGCCCCAATGCGGTTTCCTCTTTGCCGCCATGATCGGCTACGGCATCATGAGATACGGGCTCTTCGTGGACGTGCGTTACGTTGCAAGGAGGATAGTCCTGAGCGCAGCGGCCCTCTTGACCAACCTCGTTATCTATGTAGGGCTTTGCGGCTTTTATTATCATGTCCTGAACATCAGGAACCCGGCCATCGTTTTTCCCCTGATCTTTTTTTCCTCCGCACCCTTCATGGTCCTGTACAGCATGGAGATGGCGTGGATAAGAAGGGCGTACGCTCGTCTATCGGGCAGGAGGATCGAAAGGGAAGGTCTCCTACTCGCCCAATTGGCGGATTCAATCCGCAGGCTGAGGAACCTGGAGGAACTGTCCGAGGAGGTCTCGCGGACTACCAGGGAGACGATGGAACTCTCTTTCTGCGCTGTCTTCGCAAAAAAAAGAAGACGAATTGGTGCTTCTCAACCTCTCGGCCAACGATGATCACATCACTAACATGCTGGAGATGAAGGAGGGATCGCTCAAGCTTTGGCGGATACCCGGTGGTTATGCTTTCTCCGATGGTGGCGGAGTGGACGGCATGGTGACGGTGGAGTCCTCGATCTACAGCGGCGTAGCCCGCATGCAGATCCTGGGCGGAGGGCTCATCCGCTTTTACCGAGGAGGTGGAAAGACCTGGGAGAACCGATGGTCTTCGGATGATTACGGAAGGGCCTATGCCATGCCCCTGGTGGCCGCGGGTGAAGAGGTCGGCCTCCTGGTGGTGGGGAATCACGTGGACGGCGAGAAGCTCTCCGCGGAAGAACTCAACTTTTTAACTTCCCTTTCCTCGCAACTTGCCGTCTCCCTCAGTAATTCGCTCCTCCTGCAGGAGGTTCTGGAATACGGCCGTCGGTTGAGAGAGTTGGTTCGGAACGTTAGCACCGCCCAGGAACAGGAGAGGTCCAGGATCTCCAGGGAGCTACACGACGGCCTGGTCCCCCAGTTCCTGGACATAATATTCAGGGTGGAATCGATGGAGGGGGAGTTGGAGGGGCCGCTTAAAGAGGAATTGGGTAGTATCGCGGAAGAGGCGAGAGAGGCCATCAGGAACCTGAGGGCCATGATATCCGACCTTAGACCGGTGCCCCTGGAGGTGCTGGGCCTCAGGAGGTCCCTGTCTAATTACTTGGAGAGGTTCAGCCTGGAAAGCGGCATCAGGACTTCCTTCATCTGGAAAGACGTGCCCGAGGAGCTCGACCCCCTTTTGGAGGTGAACATATACCGGATAGCCCAGGAAGCCCTTGCCAACGTGGCCCACCATTCCGGGGCAGATTCCGTGGAGGTATCCCTGGTGGGAGAGAGTGACAAGTTGACCCTGTCCGTGTCCGACAACGGGAGGGGAATCGCCAGAACGACTGCCCGCGTTGGACCTGGCGAAAGCCACCTGGGTTTACGGAACATAAGGGAGAGGGCCGAGCTGCTGGGGGGTAAGGTGAAGCTCAGGTCACGCCCCGGGGCGGGAACCAGGTTGATGGTGGAATTGCCGGTTCTCTTGTTCGAGGGGGAGCCAATTGGGAGAGAGTGAATTGATCCGGTTAGTGGTAGTGGACGATCATCCCATCGCCCGATTGGGGGTTCAGAGGATGATCGAGGGAGCGGGCGATGTGGTGCTGGTGGGAGAAGCGGAATCCGGCTCCGAGGCGTTGCGAATGATCCGCGAGCGGAAACCCCACGTGGCGTTGGTAGATATCAAGCTCCCGGACATGAGCGGAATCGACCTGGTCTACACCCTCAAGGGCGACCCGGATACCGCCGAGGTGGAGGCGGTGATGCTCACCGTTATAGAGGACCTGGACGTGGCAGCGGAGGCGATCAAGGCCGGCGCCATAGGGTACCTTCTGAAGGACTGTGGCCGTGAACAGCTACTTCACGCGGTCAGGTCTGCCCGGATGGGGATCCCGGTGGTCTCCCAACCCATCTCCCAGAAACTGTTCGAATTGATAAGAAAAGGCGAACGGAAAGATGGCCCGGCGTTGCCGGAAGTCCTCCCGTTCGGCCTTACGGAGAGGGAATGCGAGGTCCTGCGCCTGTTAGCCCAGGGTTTCGGGAACAAGTCCATAGCCAACCAACTCTCCATCTCGGTGAGCACGGTGAAGGTCCACATCCGCAACCTGTACCGGAAACTCGGGGTGGAGGACCGCGCCCACGCCATCATAAAGGCCATCAAGGAAGGGATAATCTGACGCCTGGCAATATTGGGCGGAGGGCTCTCGGGGATTGACCAGGGAAAGTCCTTGGTGGGGCTTTTTGGTCGAGGTGGGCAAGTCGGTTTTGCTCTTGGGAGACGTTACCCGATGGATATGTCGGTTCAGATTCGCGACAAGCTCCACGATTTCATCCGTGTCTTGATGCAGTGCCGGAAAGGCCGCTTGTTTCCCCGTCATTACCAGCTCTGGGATGACTGACGGTAGCCCGATGGGGATATATGATGGGGAGAGATGGAAGAAGCACGACCGGTTTAAGGTCGGTATGGGAAGGGGAACGGAAAGGAGGTTCAATGCCCAGGATAACCGCGGTCAAGGCGAGGGAGATCCTCGATTCGAGAGGAAACCCCACCGTGGAGGTGGACGTTTACCTGGAGGGAGGCTTCAGGGGACGGGCGGCGGTGCCCTCCGGAGCCTCCACCGGGACTCACGAGGCCCTCGAGCTCAGGGACGGCGACGACAGGTACGGAGGAAAGGGAGTTCTCCGGGCGGTGGGGAACGTAAACCAGGAGATAGCCCCCGAGCTCGTGGGCAGGGAAGCCCTGGACCAGGCTGCCATAGACTCCCTGCTCATATCCCTCGATGGCACCGATGACAAGTCGCGTCTCGGTGCCAACGCCATATTGGCGGTATCCCTGGCGGTGGCCAAGGCGGCCGCCCTTTCCCTCGGCGTCCCCCTTTACCGGTATCTCGGTGGGGTCGATGCCAGGCTCCTTCCCGTGCCCATGATGAACATCCTGAACGGAGGTAGGCATGCCGACAACAACGTCGATATCCAGGAGTTCATGATCTTGCCCTGGGGTTTTCCCAGTTTCAGGGAGGCCCTGCGGGTGGGCGCCGAAGTGTACCATTCACTGAAAAAAGTCCTGAAGAAGAGGGATATGTCCACCGCCATAGGGGACGAGGGGGGATTCGCTCCCAACCTGGGCAATAACCGTGAGGCCCTGGAGGTGATAGTGGAGGCGATCGAGGAGGCGGGTTACCGCCCGGGTGAAGAGGTGGCCCTGGCCCTGGACGTGGCGGCCAGCGAGCTTTACCGCGAAGGGACCTATCATTTCGCGGGGGAGTCAAGAAGGCTCGATGCCCCTTCCCTGGTGGAATACTACGAGACCCTGGTGGCGGATTTTCCCATCGTGTCCATCGAGGACGGCATGGCGGAGGAGGACTGGGAAGGATGGGCACTCCTGACCTCCCGGCTCGGTTCCCGGGTGAGATTGGTGGGAGACGATGTCTTCGTCACCAATCCGAAGTTGTTGAAAAAGGGCATCGAGGAAGGCGTGGCCAACGCCATTCTCGTAAAGCTAAACCAGATAGGGACCCTGACCGAGACCATGGACGTCATGAGGATGGCCCGGTCTGCGGGTTACCTGAGGATAATCTCCCACCGTTCCGGCGAGACGGAGGACACCACCATCGCCGATTTGGCGGTGGCGGCCGGATGCGGGCTGATAAAGACCGGCGCCCCGGCCAGGACGGACCGGGTATGCAAGTACAACCGCCTGCTCCGCATCGAGGAGGACCTGGCTGAGGCAGCCCTTTTTCCCGGTCGTGGGGCCATGGGCGCTTGAGCATGCCAGGGGATGCCGATCGACCGAACAGATCGGGCCAGGTCATCGAGGGCATTTGTTTTCCCTTTTAGGTGTGTACCTGGGTTGAGGTAGGGAGGTGAGATCATCTCGAGGCGGTTCACCATCCTGATGTCCATACTCTTAGTGGCCTGCCTGGTATTGGTGGGGGTGGGCTATTACCTCCTCCGCTTGATCTCCGGCGTGTTGACCGTGCCCAAGCCCGAAGTGGTGGAGAGGACAGGCAGGGGAGAACTTCTTGTCGCGGTGGATGGCGGCGACCTGCGGGGGCTCTCCATCGGCCCCTCCTCTTCTTTCATGGCTTACGTGGTGACCGAGGAGGGCAAAGATCAACTGGCGATCAGGGAGCTGTCGCCCGGAGGAAGGGAAATAACGCGCATTCCTCTCGAGGAGAACGGCCTCTTTTGCTGGGCTCCCCGCCCGGACAGGCTCGTCTACGGAGGGCCGAAGGGGTTCTTTGTAGGCGAGGTATCGAGGGATGGCCGCTTTCAGGTCTTGAGGGATGTTCCCGCCGGTTCCGAGCGGATAGGATACCTGAGTTGTTCCCCCGATGGTCGATGGATGGCGTGGGCCGATCTTTCCCATGACCCCCCCATGTACCGCTGGACCTCTTTAACGGAAGACGTGGGCGGGTCGGTTCCCTATGGATATGGCGAGTTGACCTGGTTTCCCGGCGGCGAAGCCTTCGTCCGCCGTGGCGGGCCGGGCGATAGGTCTAGGAGGCTGTACAGGGTCGACCCGATCACGGGTCGGGAAGAGGCATGGATGGAGCTGGAAAAGGAACCCCTATGGCTCTGGGTATCCCGCGAGGGACGCCTTTTTTACCTGTCCGATTCGAAGGGATGGGGTTACGGCAATGGACTCATGGTGGTGAGCGGTACCCCGGGCGGTCGGGAAGAGAAGGTGTTGTACATCAAGGAATCTCATCTCGGCGGCGAGAGTGGTTTTGTGGCCGTGGGACCTTCAGGGGACCTGGTCGCGTACGAGGGGAAGCGGGGGCTGGAGATCCTCGACCTGGAAGGCGAGAGACTCTATGTCTTTCCCGAGATAACCGGGGTGAGGGAAGCGGTTTTCCACCCGTCAGGAAGGCAGCTGTTCTTCATAGACGAGAGGGGGATATGGAGACTGGAGCTTTAAGGAGGAGCCCATGGGCGAGGGCGCGAGGAGGACCAAGATAATAGCCACGGTGGGGCCGGCCAGCCGGGACCAGGACGTTCTCACCCGCATGGTCAGGGCGGGGATGGACCTGGCACGCATAAACGCTTCCCATGCCGACCCGGAGATAATAGCCGAGGAGGTAAGGGCGGTACGCGCCGCTGCCGAGAGGGCGGGAAAGCTGGTGGGCATCGTGCTGGATCTCATGGGCCCCAAGCTCAGGCTGGGCGAAGTGGAGGAGGGGGTCTACCTTGAAGAGGGAAAGGACTTCATCCTGACCGATGCCGGGGAGGAGGGGGACGCGGACTCGGCGCCGGTCAGCTGGCCCCCCTTGCTGGAGGTCCTGCGCCCCGGGGACCATGTGCTGGTGGATGATGGCTCCATAGTCCTGAGGGTGCTGGGAAAGGAGGAGGAGGGCGTCCGCTGCCGGGTGGAGAAGGGTGGACGCCTGGGATCGAGGAAGGGTTTGAACCTCCCCGGTCGGGCGTTGGACCTCCCGCCGCTCACCGAAAAGGACCTGGCCGACATAGAGCTGGGCGTCCGACTGGGTGTGGATTGGCTGGCCCTTTCCTTCGTGAGGGCGCCGGGGAACATCGTGGAGCTGAAGAGGGCGATAGAGGAGTTGGGAGGTGACATCCCGGTTATCGCCAAGGTGGAGAAAAGGGAGGCGGTGGAAAGCCTTGACTCGGTGGTGGAGGTGTCAGACGCCGTCATGGTCGCCAGGGGGGACCTGGGCGTGGAGATGCCCCTGGAGGAGGTCCCGATAATCCAGAGAAGGGTGGTCCAGGCGGCGAGGAGGGCCGGAAAACCGGTCATCGTGGCCACCCAGATGTTGCAGAGCATGATGGAGAACCCGATACCGACCCGGGCTGAGGTGAGTGACGTGGCCGAGGCGGTATGGCAAGGCGCCGACGCGGTGATGCTGTCGGGAGAGACGGCGGTGGGCTCGTTCCCCGTGGAGACGGTGTCTACCATGGAGAGGATAATCCGTAGGACCGAGCCGTACCTTCCCTACCTGGAGTGGTTGTCGGCGGGAAGGGAGTTGGCCCGGGGCGGTACGGTGGAAGCGGTCTGCCTGGCCGCGTGCGAGCTGGCATCGCAACTGGAGGCTACGGCCATAGTGACCCCTACCGAGTCCGGTTTTACCGCCCGGCAGATGAGCAGGTTCCGTCCCCGCCAGCAGATCCTGGCTTTCACTCCCAGGAAGGAAGTGGCAAGGAGGTTGACCCTTCACTGGGGGGTATACCC
>JBBFMI010000020.1:13142-14500 GCA_037478635.1 Candidatus Geothermincolales bacterium
GTTGGAGGTCCCCATGCGGGGCAGCGTGGAGGAGATATTCACCTCGGCGGAGGAGTTGGCCCGCCGAATGGGCTTCCTGGGGAACGGGAGGCCGGTGGTGGTGACCGCCGGGCTCCGGAAACCGGAAAGAGGCATCCCGACCACCGACACGATCCACTTCATACCCGGGTAGAGGTGAATTCGGTTAGGGGGCGTCCCGTAAAGCATCATGGGCGCATGGCTCTTGGGCAGGAAAGGGGCTCAAATCTCGAAGGACGAGGGATCGGACCCGTTTTTCATGCCACCTTCATTGCAGTTGGGCGAGACGTGGCCATCCAGTTTATGGTAAAAGGTAGAACGGGCGAAGTCGGTTCCCGTCTACCGCCTCAGAGTACTTTGCCCTGCTTTGGGTGCGTGTTTGTGAAAACAGTAAAGGACTGTTAAAATTTTATTAAAAAATATATTTACGTGGGCATGGTATAAAAAAATGGGTCGCATGCCGATGAAGGGGACTGCGAAGGGGAAGTTTGCGGCTAAAAAGACCAGGCCTGGCCGGACCGGGATACCGGCATTGAATAGCCAGGAACGCCGGAGAAGGAGGGCGATGGTGGCCCTTGCCGTTTTCTTGTTGATCGCCTCGCTTTTTCTCGCCCTGCGGGGCCCGTTGGGAAAGCTCGCGGAAAACCAGAGGAAATTGAGGGAAGCGGAACGCAGGCTGGAAGAGGAGAGGGAAGTGACGCGTGCGCTGGAGGAAAGACTCGAGTTCACGCGTGACCCATTTTACCTGGAAATGAAAGCCAGGGAGCTCGGGTACGTCAAGCCCGGCGAAGTCCCCCTGGTGGTGGAGGAGTCGAAACGGTGATAGAATTTTCCATCGAAGCAGGGAGGTTCGAGGAAAGGAGGAGGTCGTGATCGATCATCGCTTCATCGGGAAGACCTACGGCCCCATCCGCTACGAGGTTGGCCGCGAGAAGATGAAGGAATACGCGGCCGCGGCCAAGGACTGGAGGCCCATATTCCACGACGAGAGCTTCGCTTCCCAGACCGAGTACGGCGACGTGATCGCCATGCCGAACTTCGCGGCGGTGTATGCCCTGCGCGGCGCCGGCATGATGCTGGTGGACCCGGAGATCAAGCTCAACCTGGCCATGCTGGTGCATGGAGCCCAGGAATTCGAATGGTTCACCGTGGTGAAGCCGAACGACGTCATCACCGAGACCGGAAAGGTGGCGGACATCTACGAGAAGGGAGACCTGGATTTCATCGTTTACGAGAGCGAGGCCCGCAACCAGAGGGGGGAGCTGGTCTGCAGGGCGAAGGCCACCTTCATCATCCGGGGAGGTGGTGGCAAATGATGGAACTCTGCACCCTCAGGTATG